>JADGPM010000157.1 GCA_017882425.1 Solirubrobacteraceae bacterium | reverse complement strand
TGCTACCTTGCGTCCGGAGCGCGAGTGCGGCCCAGCGACGCACGGTGACGGTGATGTGTTGGCCGGCGCCGTTGCCCGCGCCGGGCCGTGTCAAGCAGCGACGCATCTCTGTCACGCATCCGACGCCGACTCGCTGGGATTCCTGGAGCAGCGATTCGCGCCTTCGCCGCGGGGCCGATACTTCCGGCACTCGTCACCCTGTGCTGTCGCACCGCTCGGCGCTCTCCCGCCCCCCACGAGACCGAGGATCCAAGCCCTATGCGCCCCTCCGCGCTTCCGCGCTCCGCAGTCACCCGCCTGATCGGCCGCGCCGCCGTCGTGATCGCGCTCGTCGCCGTCGCGGCCCAGCCGGCTGCCGCGGCGTCCAAGCGCCCAGCGGCGCGCAGGGCACCGGCCCCGCCGATCGTCGGCATCGCCGAGCAGCACCCCGACCTGTTCGGCGACCCGCTCTTCACCCAGACCAGCATCACGCACGCCCGCCTGCTCGTCGGCTGGAACGGCATCTACAAGGACGCCGAGCGAGCCAACATGGACGCGTACCTCAACATGGCCCACGCGTCGAACATCGACGTGCTGCTGACCTTCGGGAACGCCTGGGGCGACGGTCGCAACCGCCCAACGCCGGCCCGCTTCGCACAGGCGTTCCGCGCCGTGCGCGCGCGCTACCCGTGGATCACGGAGTTCGCGACCTGGAACGAGCCCAACCTCGCGGGCGCGTCGCCGGCGCTGACCGCGAACTACTGGCGGGCGTTGCGCCGGGAATGTCCCAGCTGCACGATCCTCGCCGCGGACATGGTCGACACGCCGACGATGGCGAAGTGGATCAAGCGCTTCCGTCGCGCCGCACACCGCGAGCCCCAGTTCTGGGGCCTGCACAACTACGTCGACGCGAACAAGTTCCGCTCCACCGGCACCCGCGGCATCCTCCGCGCGACAAAGGGCCAGGTCTGGCTGACGGAGACCGGCGGGGTCGTCGATCGGCACAACACGAGCACGATCAGGTTCGCGACGGGCACCCACCACGCCGCCCAGGCCGTCCACTTCATCTTCAGCCGCCTGGTCCCGCTCAGCCCCCGGATCCGGCGTGTGTACCTCTACAACTGGCGCGCCAGCCCGGGCCCGACGACCTGGGACTCGGCGCTCGTCAACGCGGACGGCACGCCGCGCGCGGCCTACACGGCGCTGCGCAAGCAGTTGGCACGGTACGCGGCGAGGTCGGTGCGGTAGCGCAACGGCCCGCCCCGCGGCAGGGGCTCAGCAGGCAGTCCGGGTTGCGGCGCCAGTCGGCTGGATCTTGGCCGTTGTACGCCTTGGTCGCGTCGAACACGATGCTTCTGGGCCCGGGGGCGAGCAGCGAAAGGCTTGCCTCGCCGCACACGGCGGACTACCGTGGTGCTCGCGAAGCCCTGCCCCATCTCGCTCCGAACGGATGCGGTCGGGAGGGGTCTTCGGAGCTCGGATGTCGTGTTCGTCTTTGGAGGTGCCGTGGAGCCCGGGGTGCCGTCATTCAGCGTCGACAGCAGGACCGAGGACGGCGTGCAGCTGGTGAGCGTCGCCGGCGAGCTGGATCTCGCGACGGCGCCCGAGCTCCGCGCGGCACTCGACGCGGCCGAGGCCGGCGCCGCGCGGGCGATCGCGCTCGACCTGTCCGAGGTCACCTTCGTCGACTCGACCGGCATCGCCGTGCTCGTCGAGTACACGGCCCGCTCGCGCAGCAACGGCGACCGCCTGCGGATCCTCAGCGGTCCCGCCGTCGATCGCGTGCTCGACGTCAGCGGCACGCGGCGGCACCTTCCGATGGTCGACTGACCGGCCGGTGGGCGTCACCGGCCGGTCGTCGCCCGGCTACGCGTGCGTGAGCTCGCGGTCGGCGGCCTTCAGGACGCCGGCGCGGTTCTTGTGCGCGCGCTCGTAGGAGCGGACCTTCCCGGCCCGCTCCTCGTCGGCGTCCGAGAGGGCACGCGTGACCTCGGCTGCGGTGAGCTCGTCGTAGCCGGCCCACGGTTCGTCGCCGCGCAGCGAGGTGATGCGACTCAGGATCGTCGTGCGGTCCTGATGGCGGCGCTCGTAGGAGTCGACCTTCGCGAGATCGATCTGCGAGAGGTCCCCAAGCCGGCTGACGATCTCGTCGGCCGTGAGGCTGTCGTAGCGGGCGATGGCGAGATCGCTCTCTGACGCCACTGCCCCCTTGATCTGACCCTCGGCCCGGGCGACGCCCGGAACCTTGCGCGCCCTGCGTGCCGTGCGCCTGGCGGTCGCGGTCGTCTGCTTCGTGCGCTTCTGCGCCGCGTGGCCGGCGTCGCGGACCGCATCCGCGGCGCCGGTCTTCGTGACGTCGTAGCTCGGGTCGTCGTGGACCTCGGCGCGCACCACGGCGTCGGTCAGCTTGGGGATCTCGCGCAGGACGCGCTCCAGCATCCGCTGCTCGTCCTCGCGGATCGACGTGGCGAGCTGTGCCGTCTCGTCGTCGCCGACCTGCTTTGCGAGGCGCTCGATCGCGGTGTAGGTCGCGATCTCCAGGCCCTCCGTGGCGCACGTGTCCTTGGCGTTCTTCAGGATCTTCTCGTCGCCCCCTGAGCCGCGCAGGAGATCCAGCGGCGTCTTGCCGAGCGCGAGCGCCTGCCCCACGACGCTCTCGACGGCGCCGGCCACCGCCTGCACGGGGTTCCCGCCCTGGCCGAGTGCGCGCAGCCGCAGGCCGACGTGATCGGCGTGGCGATGCGTCTCGCGCAGGTGCGTCTCCAGCACGGAGCGATACGAGCCGCTGGGCGTCATCGCGATCTGCGACTGCAGGACGCGGACGAGCGCCCGTTCGCTGGCATGTGCCTCGTTCAGGTACTGGACGATCTTCTGCTGGTCGGCGGTCATGGGCGATCCAATCCGTTCGGGGGGGGTACCAGATGCATGCCCGCAACCGCCGGCGTCAAACCTCGATCGGGCATGTGGGCCTGTCCCCCGGAGCGGCGTACGCTGCTGGGCGATGGGACGCAGGCCGCTCGCCGCGCTGGTGCTCGTCGCGATCACGGCGGGCGCGTTCGCGCTTGGGCGCGCGTCGGCCGGCCGCCCACCCGCGCACGTGGCGTCCGGGAGCTTCGCCGCCGGGCACGAGGCGGCCTTCGGAGGGTTCGACGGCGGCTGGGCCTATGCCACGCCGTACATCGTGACGCTGCGTCGCGGCGGGCCCGGAATCACCTACCGGTTCGCGCGCCGCTGGACGATGGTGCCCGGCGCCGAGTACCGCATCTGCGGGCGCGGGATCTGCAGCACGACGAAGCGCTGAGGCCCCGGCCGCCGCCGCGCGTGGGCTGCGCCCGGGGACGTGCGTCAGGCCTCCTGCTGCGAGGCGCCCGGCTCCCACAGCGGCTCCTCGGCGCCGTTGGCGCCGCGGCTGAGGATGAAGAGCAGATCCGAGAGACGGTTGAGGTAGCGCACGACCTCGGGGTTGGCGTCCTGCACCTGCAGCGCGCGGCGCTCGGCGCGCCGGCAGACGGTCCGGCAGACGTGCAGATGGGCCGCCGCCGATGTGCCGCCCGGCAGCACGAACGAGTGCAGCGGCCGGAGCGTCGCGTTGACCTCGTCGCAGCGCTGCTCGAGCCAGGTGATCTGTTCGGCGCGCACGCGCAGCCGCGAGCGCTCCTGGGGCTCCTGCGGCTCGGGGACCGACAGGTCCGCGCCGACATCGAAGAGGTCGTTCTGGATCCGCCGCAGCCACGCGCCGTACGCCTCCGGCAGGCCGTCGACCGTAAGTGCCACGCCGAGCTGGCTGTTGAGCTCGTCGACCGCGCCGTAGGCCTCGATTCGCGGATGGTTCTTGGAGACGCGGCTCATGTCGCCCAGATGGGTCTCGCCGGCGTCGCCGAGCTTCGTGTAGATGCGGGTCAGGTTCACGGTCACGTCGCGAGCGTACCCCTCGCGTGGCCGTGCATCTACGCTCACCCGATGACGTACTCCGCCGCCCAGGCCCGCCAGGAGCTGCTCGACGAGCTCGCCCAGGCCACCGACCGGATCGGCGTCGGCCTCGCGGCCGTCGGCGGAGCCTACGAGCTGCTCGACGAGTACAACGCCGACCGCCTCGAGGAGGATCTCTTCCGCCCCGTCCAGCTCGGCTACGGGCGCGCCAAGCGCACCCATGACGGGTTCGCCGAGCGCAGCGGCCTGCCGGCGGGGAGCTTCGCGAGTGCGAGTGCCGGCGCTCCGTCCCACGGGGTGAGAGGCTTCCTGGAGGACGCGGTCGACGCCATCGAGGAGGCCGATGCGATGCTCGGCCGCCTGCAGGACTCGATGATGCCCGTCGAGGTCGGCGACGCCGAGCTGCGCGCGGACCTCGCCGAGGTGCGCCGGCTGATCGGCGGCGTCGGACAGCGCGCCCGGAAGTTCGTGCAGACCGTCGGGCGCTGAGCCGATCCTGGCGCGATCGCGCGCCGCGACCCTGGTACGGTCGTTGCACACGCAACGATTTGAGACGGAATCGCATGCTGCTCGTCATCGGAGGAACGGGACACGTCGGGTCCGAGGTCATCCGCCAGCTGCGCGCCGGCGGCCACGACGTTCGCGCGCTCGTGCGCTCACAGGAGAAGGCCGCTGCCGTGCGGCAGGCAGGCGCTGAGCCGGTGCTCGGCGACGTCGCCGACCGCGCGACGCTGGGCCCTGCCCTCGACGGCGTCTCGCGGCTCTTCATCGTCCTCGCCGGCGGCCCGGACCACGTGCAGCTCGAGACGAACGTCATCGACGCGGCGGCCGCGGCCGGCGACGTCGGCATCGTGAAGCTCTCGGTCATCGGCGCCGATCCCTCCTCGCCGGTGCGCTTCGTCGCCGCGCACGGGCGGATCGAGCAGGCGCTCGCGGCCTCCGGCGTCCCCCACACACTGCTGCGCCCGAACGACTTCATGCAGAACGCGTTCGCCTGGGCGCCGAGCATTCGCGCCGAGGGCACGGTCCATACGCCGAACGCCGACGCGGCGATCGCCTCGGTCGACGTGCGCGACATCGCCGCCGCCGCCGTTGCCGCTCTGACCCGGGACGGCCACGAGGGCCGCGCCTATGAGCTCAGCGGGCCCGAGGCGCTGACGCGCCGCGAGCAGGTCGCGACCGTGGCGGCTGCGCTCGGGCGCGAGCTCACAGTCGACGCGCTGACACCTGATCAGGCACGCGAGTTCATGACGTCCGCCGGGTACCCCGAGTACGCGGTCGGTGGCCTCTACGAGCTGATGGTCCACGTCTACGACGCCGGGTACGCCGCGACCGTCTTCCCCGGCGTCGAGGAGGCCACGGGCCGCGCGCCGCGCTCGTGGGCCGACTTCGCGCGCGACAACGCCGCCGCCTGGAGCTGAGCGCTCGCGCCCCTCAGGGCGTGGGCAGCGTGAGCGTCGCTGTCCCGATCCGGGCGACCGCCGCAGCGTCCGCCTGTGCCCAGCGCAGCCGTACGCGGACCGCCGGACCGCTCGCCGGGCGCACCGTGAGGTCGCCCGCCACCACGCCGGTGGCCGGCGTCCAGGTCGCGCTGCCGTCGACGCCGGCGTCGCCGACGAACTGGACGCGGCGCAGCCTGAACCGGATGACGCGCTCGCCCGTCGTGGTGAAGCCGCCGCCGCGCAGGCCGGGCCCGCGGGCCACGCCGGAGTAGAAGCGCCGCACGGTCGCATCGGCCAGCGCGCCGGCGGCGACGGTGGCGGCGCGCCGTGCCGCGAGGCCCGGGTCGGCGCCGGAGCTGAGCGTGGCCGCGGGCTCGGAGCTGATCCGCAGCGGGAAGGCACCCGGGGTGTGGAGCGGCGGGATCGCCGCGGCGCAGGCCGTGTCGAGGCTCGCGAGGCGATGCGGGGCGCGCACGAAGCCGCGGATGATCCGGCGCGCGCATGCGGCGCCTGCGACGAGCATCGTGTCCCCCTCGGAGGTCACGTGCACGGTGTTCGGCAGCGTGACGACGCGCACGGTGCGCCCCAGCGCCGGCGCGAACTCGCGCGCGTCGGAGAGCGGCGTCAGCGAGTCCAGGTCGCCCCCGAGGACGAGCACCGGGATCGACGCCGGCAGTGGCGCGGCCTTCGCCGGGACGACGGGGACGTGGGGCGCCGGGGCCGGCCAGTCCAGGCACGGGCGGTAGGGCTGTGTGTAGGCGCTGACGCTGAGCCACTCGCCCACGCTGAAGGGCGCGAAGTCCGCCGCCGGCGCCGAGGGCACGCGGGCCGCGAACTGCCGCCGGCGCTGCGCGGGCGTCGAGCGCATCGAGAAGAGCTGCGGATAGTCCGCGCAGGCGACCGCCATGTAGAGCCCGTCGGAGAAGTAGCCGGCCGGGCTGATGCCGTGGTCGAAGGTGTGCGACTGCGCGGCGAGGCGCAGCAGGGGCGCGCGGTCGCCGGCGAGCGCGGCGCGCACGGACGCGTCGAGCTCGCGGTAGATCACCGGATCCGAGCCGGCGTCCTGGACCATGTCCACGAGCGCGCGCACGTCGACGCGTGCCTGCATGCGGCTGCCGTCGGCGTCGCGCGTCGGCCCCGCGAGGGGGCCGCGGCGCAGATCGCCGAGCAGCTGGGCGATGCGGTCGCCGGCGCTGCCCGGGGCCGCGGCGGCGCAGGCCGCGTCGCGCGCGCAGACGGCGTCCATCGCCGTGCGCGCGGTGACGCCGGAGGAGCCGTACCAGGGATCCAGGCCGCGCACGGGATAGGCGGAGTCGAGGATCACCGAGTGCAGCAGGTCGGCGTGGCGCGCCATGAAGGACTGCGAGAACCAGGTGCCGTAGGAGTCCCCGTAGAGGTCGACCTTCCCGATCGCCAGAGCGCGGATCACCGCGGCGAGGTCGTCGGCGGCCAGCGCGGTCGAGAACAGGCCGGAGGCGTGGGCCGCGCCGGGGTGGCGGCGGTCGATCTGCGCCGCGCAGCCCGCGACGACCTTCGCGAACGCCGCGCTGGACGTGACCCCCGTGTAGCCCTGCAGGCGCCGGCAGCCGATCAGCCCGGACGTTCCCGTCCCGCGGTTGTCGACGAGCAGCAGGTTGCGTGTGCGCAGGAGCGGGCCGTAGATGCCGGTGTACTCGACCTGGCTGCCGGTCGACGGATAGCCGGGGCCGCCCTCGACCGCCACCAGCGGCGCGGCGCCGGCCTGCGGGTATGCGGCGGCAAGCCAGCGCAGGCCGATCGCGATGCCGGGACCGGCCGGAAGCGCCGGGTCCAGCGGGCGGCGCAGCGAGCCACAGCGGCCGGCGGCGCCGTCACCGCACGGGCGCAGCGTCAGCGTCCCCAGACGCAGGCTCGGCGCCGGGGCGGCGCCCGCCGCCGGTGCCCCGAGCGCCGTGCACGCGACGAGCGCCGCGGCGCCGCCCACAAGCCTCCGCAGGACGATCATCGGCCCTCGGCCTCGAGCGCGGCCACGGCGGCGTCCATCGTCGCCCGGTCCTCGTCGCCGATCTCGGGGAAGCGCGGGTCCATGCGCTCCAGATGGTCGACGACGATGCTCGAGACGGCGGTGCGCATCAGCCACTTGTGGTCGGCCGGGATCACGTACCACGGCGCGTCGTCGGTGCTGGTGGCGCGCAGCGCCTCCTCGTAGGCGGCCTGGTAGGCATCCCAGTGCCTGCGCTCGGCGACGTCCCCGGGGTTGAACTTCCAGTGCTTGTCCTGCTCGGCGGCGCGCGCGAGGAACCGTTCGCGCTGCTCCTCGCGGGAGACGTGCAGGAAGAACTTCACGACCCGCGTCCCGCAGGCGCCGAGGTGGCGCTCCCAGGCGGCGATCGTCTTCAGGCGCTCCTTCCAGAACGACGCATCCACGGCCTTCGGGTCGACGCCCTGTCCGGCGAGGTACTCGGGATGCACGCGCAACACGAGCACCTCCTCGTAGTGCGAGCGGTTGAAGATGCCGATCGCGCCGTGCGGCGGCAGCGCCTGCGAGCAGCGCCAGAGCCAGTCGTGGGAGAGCTCCAGCGACGAGGGCTGCTTGAACGAGGTGACCTGCACCCCCTGCGGGTTCACGCCGCTCATCACGTGCGAGATCGTCCCGTCCTTGCCGGCGGCGTCCATCGCCTGTACGACGACGAGCAGTGCCTGACGCCCCTCGGCGTAGAGCCGCTCCTGGAGCTCCCGCAGGCGCTCGAGGTCCGCGGCACGCAGCTGCTCGGCCGCCGCCTTGTCGAGGCCACCGTCGTCGGCCGGATCGAAGTCCGCGAGGTCCAGGTCCTTCCCCGCCGCACGGAAGCGCTTCTCCAGGTTCATGCGCGAGACCCTACGCCGGGGACCGCAACCCTGGGGGCGCCTGGGCGTTGAAGGCGGTCATGCGACGTTTGCGGGCACGGACGCCCAGGGCTACGGTGCAGACGATGGCAGCTGCCGGGGAGGGACTGCGGCGCGCCGCCCGTGCGGGCGCGCTCACGCTCTGCGTACTCGTGTGCGCGGCGCCGGCGATGGCCGCCTCGGGCGGCCGGGCGGCGCCGATCGCGCGTGCCGGCCAGCAGGCGAGCGCCCCCGTCGCGCTCACCGGCCAGGCGATGTGGATCTGGGAGCTCGGGCGGACCGAGGGCGGCAACCTTGCGCGCATCGTGGCGAAGGCGCGCCAGTACGGGCTGTCGGCCGTGTACGTCAAGGCCGGCGACGGATCGACGTCGTGGCCGCAGTTCTCCGCGACGCTCGTCGCCACGCTGCACGCGGCCGGGCTGCGCGTCTGCGCCTGGCAGTTCGTCTACGGGCGCTCGCCGGTCGGCGAGGCGAACGCCGGCGCGGCGGCGGTCTCCCGCGGCGCCGACTGCCTGATCGTCGACGCCGAGAGCTCCTACGAGGGGCGCTATCTCGCCGCGCGTCGCTACGTCCGTGCGCTGCGCTCGCGGATCGGCGCGGCCTACCCGCTCGCGCTCACGAGCTTCCCGTACGTCGACTACCACCCCGCGTTCCCCTACTCGGTGTTCCTCGGAGCCGCCGGGGCGCAGGTGAACATGCCGCAGGTCTACTGGAAGGACATCGGCAACACCGTCGACGTCGCCCTCGCGCGGACGTGGATGCTCAACCGCGTCTACCAGCGGCCGATCCACGCGATCGGGCAGCTCTACCAGGCACCGACCGCGACCGACGTGCTGCGATTCCGGGCCATCGCAGGCGCCTACGGGGCGATCGGCACCAGCTGGTGGGACTGGCAGGAGGCGCCGGCGCGCCTGTGGTCGGTCCTCGCACAGCCGATCACGACCCCCGTCACGGCAGCGATCGCCGATCCCGGCTGGCCGGTGCTCACGCGCCGCTCGAAGGGCGACCTCGTCGTCCGCGCACAGCAGCTGCTGCGCGCCGGCGGGCGGCGCATCAGCGCGAACGGCGTCTTCGGTGCGCAGACCGCTGCGGCCGTCCGGCGGCTGCAGACGGCGGCCCGCATCCCGGTCACCGGCGTCGTCGACGCCGCGACCTGGCAGACGCTGCTGCGCCTTCCGGTGACACCCGCGCCGGTGGTCAGCCCCGTGGCGCCGGCTCCCGCCCCGACCCCCACCCCTGTCGCTCCGTCCAACGGCGGCTCGGTGGCGAAGGTGGCGCGCGCGACCGGTGGCGTGCCCGCCTCGGCAGACCTGCCCGCGGTCCGCGACGAGCTCTCCGGCAAGCGCTGACCCGGCGCGCCGCGGCGCCCCGTTATCTACCCTGGAACGTGTGTTCGGCTCGGTCCTGATCCGCGCGGCGCTCGCCGCCGTGACGACGCTCGCCGTCGTCCCGGCGGCGGCGCCCGCAGCAGCGGCCGACGGCGCCTTTCGCGGTGCGACGGCCGAGCACCGCGACGTCACGCTGACGCTGAGCGGCGGCCGGGTGACCCGCGTGCGCGTGACCGTCGGGCGCTACGTCTGCCGGCCCGAGGGCGACATCGGGCCGCTCGCGGTCGACGTCGCCGTCAGCGCCCGCATCGGCCGGCGGGGGACCTTCGGGTTCAGCGGCGGCCCGAGCTCCGAGCGCCTGCGCGTCGACGGGCGCCTGGGCCGCGGCGGCGTGGTGCGCGGCAGGCTGCGGCTGGCGGGCACGATGGGCATCGGCGACCCGTGCGCCTCGCGCCCGATCGCGTTCAGCGCGCGGCGGAGCTGACCGTGCGCCGCGCGGCGCGCGGGGTGAGCAGCGCCGCAGGGATGCGCGGCATCGTCGCCCCGTCGAGCCTGCGCGCGCCCTGCTCGCCGCCCGCGGCCGACGCGCCGCCCGGCTCGTAGCGCACCGAACGGCCGCCGAGGACCCCCGTGGCGCCGCCCGCCGCGATGCGCAGCGTCCCGGCCTCGTGCCCGGAGATCCGCAGCGTGCCGCTGACCCGGGCACCCTGGATCTTCAGTGTGCCGCTGAGGCGGACGCCGGGCACGTAGGCGTAGCGCTGCAGGGTCATCGTGCCGTCGAAGGCGTCCGTGGCGCTCAGGCTGCCGCCGCGCAGGCCGCCGCTCCTGGGCGAGAGCCCCGCGTAGACGGCCTCGAGCGCGCTCACACGCGCGTCGTCGACGGAATCCAGGACGGCGAACAGCGTGCGCCCGCGGTCGCCGGGGATCGAGCCCGGGTGGCGGAAGTCCTCGATCGAGCCCGGCGGGATCGGCAGGACCTTCAGCTCGTTCGTGGCGCCCTTCGGGCAGCGCGAGATCTTCCGGCCGGCAGCCCATGTGCGCAGCGCGCGCTCGGCGCAACCGGTCCCGTCGCTGTCGAGCTGGTCGTGGCCGTTGCCCGGGATCTCGATCAGCTGCGAGCGCGGCAGCAGCCTGGCGGTCGCCTCCGCGTTCTCGATCGGTGTGCGCATGTCCAGGCGGCCGCCGAGCACGAGCGCCGGGACGTCGGGCAGCGGCGCGAGGGCCGGCAGCGGCGCGTCCTGGCGGGGGAACAGCAGGCAGTCGTCGGCGTAGCTCGAGCTGCGCACCGTCTGCGCCGACCACGGCGCGTAGGAGGCGGGCGGCAACGCGTTCAGCGCGGCGTCGGCGAGCGCGGGGCGCACGGCCGGGTCGGAGTCCAGCGGCCACGGGAGCGCGGCGTCCAGGCAGCTCGTCGTCACGTTCAGGCCGAAGCTCAGGTCGGTCGTCTTGGTCGGCGGGCCCTCGGCGATCCGGCGCAGGTGCAGCAGCGCCGCCATGTCACCCGCGCGGGCGGCGGCGAGCGCCCCGGGCAGGCGCGCCTGCATGAACGGGTTGAGATCCGCCGAGGTCACGAGGAATGAGAGCTCCTCCTCGGTCCTGTAGCGCGTCGCGCGCGGGCGCCCGTGGATGTCGAAGACGGTGCCGGTGATCGGGGCGCGGCGCACGCGCGCGAGCACGGTCGCGAGGTCGCCGACCGGATCCTTCGTGACGCCCTTGCAGCGCTGCCCCGCGCACTGCTCGCGCATGATCCGCGGCAGGCGGCTGTAGGTGTCCAGGAAGAACGGGTCGGGGCGATCCGGGCCGACGACCGAGTCGAGGATCAGCCGGTCGGTGTGTGCCGGGTAGCTGCGCGCGTACTGCTGCGCGACCCAGGTGCCGTAGCTGACGCCCATCAGGGCGATCTTCCGAGCGCCGAGTGCCGAGCGCAGGCCGTCCAGATCGTCCGCCGTGTCCTGGGTCGAGTAGAACGAGCGGCGCGAGCCGATCTGCTGCTCGCACTGCAGGATCCCCTGCGGGGTGAACGGGTCGAGCGCGCCGAGCGCCTGCACCTGCGGGCAGCGCAGCGGGCCGGACAGGCCCGTCCCGCGCTGGTCCAGGACGACGAGGCGGTAGTGGCGCAGCATCGGCGCCAGGCTCTGGGCGAAGCTGCCGGCCACGTCCACCGAGCTCTGCCCCGGACCGCCCGACAGCGCGATCAGGACGCCGGCGCCTTTGGGGTAGCGCGTCTGCGCCGCGATCGCCAGCTTCAGCGTGCCGGGCACGCGGCCGCTGTGGTCGAGCGGGACCCGCAGCGCGCCGCACGAGAAGCCGGCCTGACCGCGGCAGGGTCGCAGCGTCAGCGCCGAGGCTCCGGCGGGCACGGCGAGTGCCAGCAGCGCTCCGCACAGCAGGGCCGCGAGCGCGCGCCGCGGGGTCCGGGGCGCGCGTGCACCGTGGTGCCCGCCAGGGGCTTGCGTGCGAGCGACGGACACGAGGGGCCACGGTACCGGCTGATCGCGTGCGGCGCGCTGATCGTGGCGGCCCGCGACGGCCCGCGGGACCTGCTGAATTCAGGGGGCCGGCGAGGTACCCTGACGGCCCGATGACGCTCGACGCACCGCTGGAGGCCGGCCCGCCGGACGCGCAGGACAACGTCGCCCTGGCCGCGGCGTGGCGCCGCCTGGCGAACCTGGCGACGTTCGTCGCGGTCCTGACGAGTCCCGCGCTGTTCATCGCGTTCTACAAGGGGAACGGCTGGCCGCTGCTGTGGTCGCTGCTCGCGACGATCGCGGCGGTCGCCGCGTTCCGCGGCCTCGTCGACGTGATCGCCCACCGCCTGATCCCGCGCGCGAGCCTCTACGGCGCCGATCGCGACCTGCTCGATGCGGACATCGTCGAGCGCCGGCGCCTGTGGTTCTGGCGGCGCTTCTTCCACAACGTGATCGTGGTCGTGGTCGTCCTCGGCGCGATCTCGCTGCTGCTCTCGCTCCTGGGCACGTCGATCTCGTCGCTGTGGAACTCGATCACCTCGCAGCCGGGCGGTCTCAGCCAGCTGGCGCTGCTCGCCTTCCAGCTCCCCCTCTTCTTCCTGTTCAACTTCCTGATCCTGATGGGCCCGATGCTGTTCTTCGGGCTCAAGCAGATGAAGGGCTATGAGCCCGGCGACGCCGACTGGGGCGTGAAGCTCGCCGACGTCCGCGGCCAGGCCGAACCCAAGCAGGAGGTCACGCGCGTGATCTCGCTGTGGCAGTCCGGCGACGCGTTCCGCAGCGCCGGCGGCAAGCCCGAGCGCGGGCTGCTCTTCATCGGCCAGCCGGGCACCGGCAAGACGATGCTCTCCAAGGCGATCGCGACATCGTTCAACTCGCCGATCGTGACGATGCCGGGGTCCGGCTTCGCCCAGACCTTCATCGGCATGGACGTCATCATCGTCGGCTTCCTGATCCGCAAGGCGCGGCGCCTCGCGCGCAAGTGGGGCGGCCAGTGCATCATCTTCATCGACGAGATCGACGCGGTCGGGATGCGCCGCCAGGCGCTCGGCGCCGCGGGCATGGGCATGGCGACCGGTCTCCCGCCGACCGGCAGCCCGCTCGACGAGATGCCGATGTTCGGGCCCCACGGCTCGCTGACCCCCTCCGGTGACCTCGTCCTGGAGACGCGCGCCTGGCGCGAGCGCATGTTCGCCGCGCGGGCGCCCGGGCCGGCGCAGGTCTACCCCGGCGCCGTCCTCGCGGTCCGCGACCGGATCCGCGGCGTGTTCCCCGGGGGCATGATGGGCGGCATGGGCGGCGGCGGTATGGCGCTCAACCAGCTGCTCGTGCAGATG
Organism: Solirubrobacteraceae bacterium; assembly: GCA_017882425.1. Lineage (GTDB taxonomy): Bacteria > Actinomycetota > Thermoleophilia > Solirubrobacterales > Solirubrobacteraceae > F1-60-MAGs163. Next base: position 1,269 of record JADGPM010000157.1, on the reverse strand, counting down.
GACGGCGTCGACGAGCCGCCCTTCATGCGCAAGTGGGCCTCCAAGAAGGTCAACACGATCCTCGACGCGCTGTACATCGTCCCGCAGCGGATCGGCCACGCTCGGCTGCGCTTCAAGCCCGCCAAGCCGCGCGCGGAGGAGATCTACTTCATCGGCGCGACGAACGTGCCGATCGACGCGCTCGACCCCGCGCTGGTGCGTCCCGGGCGCATGGGCCGCCACATCTGGTTCCGCACGCCGACGAAGGACGACCGCGCCGACATCTTCGACCTGTACCTCGCGAAGGTGGCCCACGACCCGGACCTCGACACGCCCGAGCGCCGCGACGAGCTGGCGCGCATGACGAACGGCTACTCGCCCGCGATGATCGAGCAGGTCTGCTCGATGGCGCTCACGCTCGCCCACAGCGACCGGCGCCCGCACTTCGTGCGCGAGGACATCGTCGAGGCGATGACGACGATCGAGTCCGGCACCGCGGTCGGCGTCGACTACGTCGAGAAGGAGACGCGCGCCGTCGCGATCCACGAGGCGGGCCACGCTGTCGCGAGCCACGTCTACATGAGCGACACCATGTCCACGCGGCTGTCGATCCGCATGCGCGGCAACTCGCTCGGTCACCATGCGGCGATCGAGAAGGAGGAGCGCTTCTCCTCCTGGCGCCACGAGGAGGTCGGCAAGCTCGTCTGGACGCTCGGGGCGATGGCCGCCGAGCACGTCTTCTACGGCGAGAACTCGATCGGCGTGGGCGGGGACATCTTCAGCGCCACCTGGGGCGCCGCGAACATGGTCGGCGCGAGCGGCATGGGCCCCGAGCCGGTGCGCCTTGACCCCGAGGAGTTCCCCAGCGAGAAGAAGCGCGAGGCGGCCGAGGAGCGGATCATGAAGCGCTTCGAGGCGATCGGGCTGCAGATCATGAATCGCCGGGCCCACCCGATGCAGGGCGATCCGATCGGCGCCGTGCTGTCGGACCCCCAGAAGAAGCAGGCGGCGGCGCGGATCCTGGGCCAGTGCTACGTCACCGCGCTGGCCTGCATCCGCCACAACCGCGAGGCCGTCGCGGAGATCGCCGACATCCTCGTGCGCCGCCGCGAGCTCTACGGCGACGACGTCGTCGGGCTGCTCAACGCGGCCGAGCTCGAGGCGCCGGTGATCGACGTGCTCGACGAGGCGACCTGGCCGAAGCTGTGAACGAGCCGCCCGAGACCCCGCGCCCCGTCCCCGGCGGGCGCCCCGACGACCCGGCAGGCACGAGCCCGCGCCACGATCCCC
>JADGPM010000156.1 GCA_017882425.1 Solirubrobacteraceae bacterium | reverse complement strand
TGCTCACGCGCGACCTGCGCAGGCTCATCGCGTAGGCGGGGGCGGCGGTGTCTGCCGACCTGCGCGCGCTGATCCGCGACATCCCGGACTTCCCGAGCCCGGGAATCCTCTTCAAGGACATCACGCCGCTGCTGGCCGACGCCGCCGCGCTGGACGCCGCGGTGCACGGCCTTGCGGAGCTCGCCCGGCCGCTGTCGCCCGACGTCGTCGTCGGTGCCGAGGCGCGCGGGTTCCTGCTCGGTCCGGCCCTCGCGCGCGAGCTCGGGTGCGGCTTCGTGCTGGCGCGCAAGCCGGGGAAACTGCCGCAGGAGACCGTACGCGCCGAGTACGAGCTCGAGTACGGCCGCGACGCGCTCGAGCTCCATGCGGACGCCGTCGGGCCCGGCCACCGCGTCCTGGTGCACGACGACCTGCTGGCCACCGGCGGCACGGGACGGGCGCTCTGCGAGCTCGTGGGGACCGCCGGCGCGCACGTCGCCGGGTGCGTCTTCCTGATCGAGCTGGCGTTCCTGGGCGGCGCCGAGCGCCTGGCCCCGCACCCGACCGCTGCGCTGCTGCGCTACGACGCCGGGTAGCGTTGCACCTGATGCCCGTCGTCGTGCGCACGCGCCAGCTCGCCGCGCCGCCGTCCGCCGTGTGGCGGACGGTCGGCGACCCGCACCAGCTCGCGCGCTGGTGGCCGAAGGTGCTGCGCGTGGAGGGCGTGACGTCCGGTCGCTTCACGCAGGTCATGCAGACCGAGAGCGGGCGCGACGTGCGCGCCGACTACGCGCTGCTCGAGGCGCGCGCCCCGGCGCTCTGGCACGCCGAGCAGGAGGTCGAGGGCACGCCGTTCGAAGGCGTCCTCGCGGCCTCGGACACCGAGATCATGCTGCAGCCGGTGGGGGAGGCGGAGACGCTCGTCACGCTCACGCTGCGCCGGCGGATGACGGGCGTCGCGCGGTTCGGCGGCTTTCTCATGCGCCGCGCCACGGCGCGCGTCGTGGAGACCGCGCTCGACAACCTGGAGGGGATCCATGGCCGTGGGGCGTGAGATGCGCTGGTGGGGGTGGGGCGAGGACGACCATGCGTCGTCGCCGCCCGCCCATGGCGTGGCCTGGGTCGAGGGCCGGCTCGGCGCGCCGCTGGGCCCCAGCACGCGGCCGCCCGCGCTCGAGACCGTCCAGCTGCCCGGGACGCGGCTGAAGCGGCGCGCCGCCGCCGCGCTGCGCGACCTCGTGGGGGACGAGGCGGTGCGCGAGGATCCGCACGCCCGGATCGTGCATGCGGCGGGCAAGGGCTACCCGGACCTCATCCGCCTGCGGACCGGTGATGCGCGGCCCGCCCCCGATGCGGTCGTCCTGCCGGGTGACCGCGCCCAGGTCGGCGCGGTGCTGGCGCTCTGCGCCGAGGCCGGCATCGCGGTCGTCCCGTTCGGCGGCGGGACGAGCGTCGTCGGCGGCGTGGAGCCGCTGCGCGGCGGTCTGGACGCCGTCGTCGCACTCGACCTCGGGCGCCTGACCCGGATGCTGGCGCTGGACGTGCGCTCGCGGCTGGCGACCTTCGAGCCGGGACTGCGCGGCCCCGAGGTCGAGCACCTGTTGCGCGGACGCGGCTACACGCTCGGCCACTTCCCCCAGAGCTTCGAGTACTCGACGGTCGGCGGCTGGGTCGCCACCCGCTCGGCGGGCCAGGCGTCGACCGGATACGGGCGCATCGACCGGGTCGTCGCCGGCGCGACGCTCACGGCGCCGGCGGGCGAGATCGCGCTCGCGGCGCGGCCCGCGAGCGCGGCGGGCCCGGACCTGCGCGAGCTCGTCGTCGGCTCGGAGGGCGTCCTCGGGGTCCTGACGGACGTCACGCTGAAGGTCCGCCCGCGGCCGGCCAGCGGCATCTACGAGGGCTGGATGCTGCCCTCCTTCGACGCCGGCGCCGCCGCGCTGCGCGAGATCGTCCAGTCCGGTGTGGCGCCCGACGTCACCCGCCTGTCGGATGAGCACGAGACGGAGATGTCGCTCGCCCTCGCCGGCCTGAAGGGCGCCAAGGCCGCCATCAGCGGGTCCTACATGCGCGCGCGCGGCGTCGCGGGCGGCTCGCTGGCGATCTTTGGCTGGGAGGGCGACCCGGACGCCGTGACGCGCCGGCGCCGCGCGACGACCGCCGTGCTGGCCCGCCACGGCGGCGCCACGCTCGGCACCTCGCCCGGCCGCGCCTGGGCGCGCGGACGGTTCCATGCTCCGTACCTGCGCGACGACCTGCTCGGCCGCGGGGTGCTCGTCGAGACGCTCGAGACGGCTGGGACCTGGAGCGGGCTCGAGCGCCTGTACCGCGGAGTGCGCGCCGCGCTCGAGACCCACGCGCCGTTCGTGGCGTGCCACATCTCCCACGTCTACACCGACGGTGCATCGCTCTACTTCACGTTCCTGGCGCCGATGGAACGCGCGGACCCGATCGGGCAGTGGTCGGCCGTCAAGCACGCCGCCTGCGAGGCGATCGTCGCCTGCGGCGGCACGATCACGCACCACCACTCCATCGGTCGCGACCATGCCCGCTACCTGCCCGCCGAGGACGGGGCGCTCGGCGTCGCGGCGCTGCGCGCGGTCAAGGCGACGCTGGACCCTGCCGGGATCATGAACCCCGGCAAGCTCCTGCCTACTTCTTCAGCTTGACCGTCCCGGAGAGGTAGGTCGTCGCGGGCGTCGTCGGCGTCTTGCCGGTCTGGCGCGTCAGCAGGACCGTCGTGTACTTCGACGGATCCACCGTCAGACGGCTCTGTGCGCCGACCTGACCGGTCGAGGACACGGCCTGGAAGTAGCCCAGCCAGACGGGCTGCTGCCCGGAGCCCGTCAGCCAGATGCCGTAGCCGCTGCCCTTCGGTGCGGTCGGCAGGCCCTGGGCGATGACGTTGATCAGACGCTGCCCGTCGCGCGTGACGAACTGCGCGATGCCCAGCGCCTTCGGCGCCGGCGCGCCCGACGGCGGCGTGAGGTTGGCCTGACCGAGGACGGTCGCCGCGGCGGCGGTCGTGGTCGTCTTCGAGGAGCTCTTGCTGTCGCTCTTGGTCGCCCGGCCGACGAAGAAGCCGATGGCGACGGCGGCCAGCAGGCCGACGGCGGTCAGGAGGATCGCGCCGCCGGCGCGGGAGCTGCGCCGTCCGCCGGTGCTCGGCGCGGCCCGGCGCGGTGCGGGCTCGTCGCTGGTGAAGGCGTCGCGCCGGGCCTGGGGCGCGGTCGCGGCGACGGCCGCGACGGCGGCGTCCGGGATCTCGGGCAGCGGGCCGGAGGCCATCGGCGCGAGCTCGCCGGTGACGACGCGGGCCCACGCCTTCGCGGCCGGGACCTCGGCGAGGTAGTCGCGCGTGTCGGCCGCCAGGGCGCTGTCCTGCTGGCCGAGCAGGTAGTCGCTGAGCGCGGCGCGGCGCGTGGTGCTGAGGCTCGTGTCGGAAGGGCCGAGCGAGGACATCGCCTCGTGCGCGCGGTCGCGCACGGCCGCCGGCGCCATGCGCAGCGAGCGCGCGATCTCGTCGTACGAGCGGTCCTGGGTGAGCAGCAGGCGCAGCACGGCCTGCTGGTCGGCGGGGAGATCGTCGATCGGGGCCATTGGCCGCGGAAGACTAGCCTCTCGCCTCGCTATCGTGCCGCACCCATGAGCTCGTTCTCGTCCGACTTCGCGCCGGTCGTCCCGTTGGACGCGACGTTCGATGCGCTGTACGGCCTCGAGGTCCTGGAGATGACCGAGGACGTCGCGCGAGCCCGGGTCCTCGTGACCGACAGGGTCAAGCAGCCGATGGGCCTCGTGCACGGCGGCGTGTACGCCTCGATCGCGGAGTCCATCGCCTCGGGGGCCACGGCACGCGCCGTGGTTCCCGCCGGGAACATGGCGCAGGGTCTCTCGAACCAGACGAGCTTCCTGCGCCCGATCCTCGAGGGCACGATCCACGCCACGGCGCGCGCACGCCACAAGGGCCGCACGACATGGGTCTGGGAGGTCGAGATCACCGACGACCAGGATCGGCTCTGCGCGCTCGTGCGGATGACGATCGCCGTCCGCCCCCTGCCTCAGACGTCGCGGTAGCCGTTCGTGATCGGCATGCGCCGGTCGCGACCGAACGCCTTCGAGGTGATCTTGATCCCGGGAGGCTGCTGGCGGCGCTTGTACTCGGCGAGGTCGACGAGCCGGATGACGCGCTCGACAGTGGCGGCGTCGTAGCCGCGGGCGACGAGCTGGTCGCGGCCCAGATCCTGCTCGACGTACCCTTCGAGGATCGGGTCGAGCACCTCGTAGGGCGGCAGCGAGTCCTGGTCGCTCTGATCGGGCCGCAGCTCCGCTGACGGCGGGCGCGTGATGATCGTCTCCGGCACGGGCGCGTCGTCACGGGCGTTGCGCAGAGCGGTCAGGCGGTAGACGAGCAGCTTGGGCACGTCCTTGATCACCGCGAAGCCGCCGGCGCTGTCGCCGTAGAGCGTGGAGTAGCCGACCGACATCTCCGACTTGTTGCCCGTCGTCAGGACGAGCCAGCCGAACTTGTTCGAGAGCGCCATCAGGTAGTTGCCGCGGATCCGCGCCTGCAGGTTCTCCTCGGTCACGTCGGGCTCACGGCCCTCGAAGGCGGACCCCAGAATCGCGTCGTACGCCTCCATGACGCTCGCGATCGGCAGCTCGAGGAGGTCGACGCCGAGGTTGGCGGCGATCCGCTGCGCGTCGGAGAAGGTGCCCTCCGACGTGAACCGCGAGGGCATCGTGACGCAGCTGACGCGCTCGGCGCCGAGCGCGTCGACGGCGATGCACGCGACGAGCGCCGAGTCCACGCCGCCCGAGAGGCCCAGGACGACGTGGCGGAACCCGTTCTTCTCCACGTAGTCGCGCGTCCCCATCACGAGCGCCGCGTAGACCTCCGCGTCCTCGTCGAGCAGCGGCGCGAGCGCGCCGGCGGGCGCGTCCGCGCGCTGCGCCGGGTTGCCCGTCTCGAAGCTGCCGAGCTCGTCGAGCTGCGGGCGCGCCTCGTGCGCCGGGAGCCGGTGGCGCGTGTCGCGCAGCCGCGCGGCGCTCACCGCCTCGACGTCGACGCTGCACAGCAGCAGCTCCTCCTCGAACTGCGTGGCGCGCGCGAGGAGGCGTCCCGCGTGGTCGACGACGAAGGAGTGGCCGTCGAAGACGAGCTCGTCCTGGCCGCCGACCTGCGCGCAGAACGCGACCGCGACGAGGTTGTCCTTGGCGCGCTGGGCCACCATGCGCTCGCGCGCGAGGCCCTTGCCGACCTGGTAGGGCGAGGCGGAGATGTTCACGATGAGCCTGGCGCCCGCGAGCGCCTCGTCGCTGGCCGGTGGCCCGGGCACCCAGATGTCCTCGCAGATCGTGAGCCCCACCGAGACGCCGTCGACGTCGATCAGCGCACCGCCGCGCCCGCGCTGGAAGTAGCGGTGCTCGTCGAAGACGCCGTAGTTCGGAAGCTGGTTCTTGCGGTAGATGCCGCGCACCTCGCCGTCCGCGAGCACCGCGGCGCTGTTGAAGACGTCCTCGCCGTGCTCGGGGAATCCCACGATCGCGACGATGCCCTGCGCCTCCTCCGCGATCGTGTCGAGCGCCTCGCGGGCATCGCGCAGCACGTGCTCGCGCAAGAGCAGATCCTCGGGCGGGTAGCCGATCACCGAGAGCTCCGGGAACAGCGCCAGCTGCGCGCCGGCTGATCGCGCCTCGGCCAGCCGCGCCGCGATCAGCCGGGCGTTGCCCGCGACGTCCCCGACGACGGGGTTGATCTGCGCGAGCGCGATGCGCACGTCAGCGGGACGCTGCGCCGGCGTCCGGGGTGTGCGCCGAGGTCACGCCGTGGTGCTCGGGGTGCCACGGGTGGCGCTCGGTCTGCGCCGCGCGGGCGAGGTCGAACATCGCGCCCTCGAAGTCGGTCACGAGGTCGCCGAGGTCGGGGATCGCGTCGAAGTCGGCCAGGAGCCCGAAGCACAGGCGCCCGCAGTAGCTCATGATCGCCACGCACAGCGCCTGGTTCTGCGCGAGCGGGGCGACGGGATGAATCGCCGTCATGCGGCGTCCGAGCAGGTAGAGCGGGTACTGCGGCCCCGGGACGTTCGTGACGACGAGGTTGAAGAACCGCTGGCGGGCCTGCACGCGCGCCGCCTGGCTGGCGATCGTCGGCGGCGCGAAGTCCGACAGGCCCGCGAGCACGTCGGCGCCGACGGCCTGGCCGGAGGACTTCAGATCGCCCATGGCGGCATGCACGTAGGCGAACGTCGCGTTGGGATCCTCCTCGTAGACCGGCAGCGGCGCCATCATCGCGGCGACGCGGTTGCCCAGCGCGCCGCGCTGGTCGCTGGCGCGCACGGACACCGGGACCATGACCTTGAGGACCATGCCGTCGGTGTCGACGCCGCGGCGTCGCAGCCAGCGACCCAGGCCGAGTGAGACGGTCGCGAGCACCGCGTCGTTGAGCGTGCCGCCGAGGGCGTTCTTCGTGTCCTTGAAGAGGTCGATCGAGACGTTCACCCAGCCATAGCGCCGGTGGGGGCCGATCGGGACGTTCAGCGGCGTCGAGGGCGAGGGGGCCATGCCCGCCCAGGCCATCGCGCCGGCGGCTGTCAGGCGCCCGCTCACGTCGCTCAGCACCTGGCGCGGGGCGCGTAGGAGCGCCCGGGCGCCGCGGACCGCCTCGCCCGGGGTGCTGGCGCGCTCGAACAGCGCCTCGGCCAGCAGCTGCGTCGAGGAGGGCTCCGGGCGCGGGACCCACGGAGCCGGCGCCTCCAGCGGCGGGAGGGGGTCCGGGGAGGTCGTGAACAGGACCGACGTGATGTCGACGCCGGAGACCCCGTCGACGAGCGCGTGGTGGGTCTTGCAGATCATCGCGAACCGCGGGCTGCCGTCGGGCCCGGGGGCCAGCCCCTCGACGAGGTGGACCTCCCACAGCGGCTTGTGACGGTCGAGCGGGATCGCGAACAGTCGCCCGGCGAGCGCCGCGAGCTGCTCGTCGGAGCCCGGCTGCGGGAGCGCCGAGTGGCGGACGTGGTAGCCGAGGTTGAAGTGCGGGTCGTCGACCCAGACCGGCCGGCCCTGGTCCAGCGGCACGAACGCGAGCTTCTGGCGGTAGCGCGGGACCAGGTGCATGCGCTGGTCGAACGCGGCGAGCACCTCGTTGTAGGCGGGCGGCTCGCCCTCGAACGTGATCACGGAGGCGACGTGCATGTGCGCGCCGTTCTTCTCCAGGTGCAGGAAGGCGGCGTCGAGGCCGGTGAGGCGGTTCGGGTTGGTCACGCGGCCCATTCTGCCGGTTCGAAGCAGAATCCCAAACCTTTAACACGAAACAGTGGCAACCTTCTACAGGATGTGTAATGATGTGCGGGCAGCGTGGCATCCCGCCACGGGGCATGAGCACGGAGCCGACGATGGATCTCAGCGACCCCACGACCTTCTCCCGCGTCTACGACGCGAACGTCCGCGGCGTGCATGCGGCGGCGTTCCGCATCCTCGGCAACACGACGCTCGCCCAGGACGTCGTCCAGGACGTGTTCCTCAAGGTGTGGCGCCGGCCGGCGGCCTTCGACGCACGCCGGGGCGAGCTCGGCAGCTACCTGCGTCTCATGGCCCGCAGCCGCGCGCTGGATCTCTGGCGAGAGCAGCAGGCGGCGGGCCGCGCGAGCGATCGCCTGAAGGTCGTCGTCTCCGGCGACGAGGGCCGCCCCGACGACCGCCCGGCGCTGATGGCCGAGCGCGAGGACACGCGCACGACGATGCTCGGCGCGCTGCACACCCTGCCGGACAACCAGCGCGAGGCCGTCGTGCTCGCCTACTGGGCCGGCATGACGGCGGACGAGATCGCGCGCCGCTCCGACGTCCCGCTCGGGACGGCCAAGAGCCGCATCCGCCTCGGCCTGACGAAGCTGCGCAGCGAACTGGGCGAGGCGCTGCCCGCGGCCGAGGCCGCCTGAGCGCGCGCCGCGGCGGGTAGGCTCGCGGGCATGCCCGTGTCCGGTGCCGACGGCGACCCGAGGCTGGAGCCGCTCTACGCGTCCGAGCGCGCGACCACCGCCGGCCTGGAGTGGTTCGACGCGCACACGCACATGGGGGAGAACGACCCCGACGGGCGTTCGGCGACCGCCCAGGAGATCGTCGACGCGCTCGACCGCGCCGGTCAGCAGCGTGCGCTGATCTTCGCGATGCACGAGCCCGACGGGTACCAGGGTCCCAACGACGCGGTACTCGCCGCGTGCGAGGCATCCGCGGGGCGCCTGGTGCCGCTGTCGCGCATCGACCCCAGGCTCGACCCGATCACGGAGGCGGAACGCTGCCTGGCGGCCGGCACGCGCGGCTTCAAGCTGCACCCGCGCAGCGACGCCTTCCCGATGCCTCATCCGGGCGTCGAGCAGGTCGTCCAGATCGCGCACGAGCAGCGGATGCCGGTGCTCTTCCACGCCGGCCGCGGGATCCCGCACCTCGGCGACGCGGTGGTCGACTACGCGCGGCGCTACCCGGACGCGCGGCTGATCCTGGCGCACGCGGGAATCAGCGACCTCGGCGCGCTCGACGCCGCCGCGGCCGAGCTGCCGAACCTCTACTTCGACACCGCGTGGTGGATGGTCGCCGACCAGCTCCAGCTCTACGCGAGCGTCCCGCCGGGCCAGATCCTGCACGCGAGCGACGCGCCGTACGGGTCGCCGGCGTACGCGGCGTGGGTGACGCTGCGGGTGGCGCGCGCGGTCGGGCTGCCCGCGGAGATCCGGCGCGAGATCGCCGGCGGCCAGCTCGCGAGGATCGTCGCAGGGGAGGACCCCGCGGACCTCGGGCCCCCACCGGGGGAGGCCGCCCTGGGCCCGCGCAGCATCCGGCTCGAGCGCGCCGCCGCGTACGCGACCGGCGCGATCATGGGCGCCTTCCGCGGGCTGATCCCGGTCGAGGCGCTCCAGCTCGGCGTCTCGGCTTCGCTCACGACGCGCCGGGACGCGGAGGCCGAGATCCTCGCGCTCGTGCGGCGGCTGTTCGGGCTGGCGCTCGAAGCGTGCGCGGCCTGCGAGGCGGGCGAGGCGACGTGGCCCGATGTCGTGGCACCGGCGCTCGCGGCGCTGGTGCTCGCCGGGACGCCGCAGGCCGGCGCCCCGCAGGTCGCATTCTGACGCGCCGGATCCAGGAGCGTTCCTGCAAACCGGCATCTTCTGTGACGCACGTCACAGGGATTCGGAGATGCCGCTGCTAGCTTCTTCTGTCTGCTCAGCCGTGCCCGGTCAAACGCGGGCATGGACGGGGGACCCACCGCCGGGTGGCGCAGTGACGCACTCCGGATGGGGCGAATCGGCGGCTGCTGCCGCCGTAGCGACGAGACCTGAAGCCGCGCGCGGATCGCGTGGCCGGGCCGCGCGAGCCCGACAGCTAACTCCGTAGGCAGCGGACACCAGGAGGACCTCCCCGTGAGGCCATTCGACACGCGCGCTCGCGCCATGACGGCGCTCGGCGTGCTCACCACCACCGCAGCGGTGGCGGCGGCGCAGTCAGCGCCCGCCACGGCTGCCACCCCGACACCCAACACGACGTCGACGATCACGCTGAAGCTCGCCGACCGCACACTCGACTTCGGCGACGCCGTCGTCGCCAGCGGCCGCGTTCCCGGCGCCGGCGCAGGTGTGACGGTCGTCCTCGAGCATCGCATGCTCGGCGGAGCGTGGACGACGGTCGCGCATGGCACGACGACCGCCGCCGGCGCCTACCGCATGACCGCGCACGTCCCGCGTTCGGGACTGCTGCGCGTGGGTCTCGAGCAGGCAGCCGTCGCGGCGGCCGACAGCGTGTCGCGCACAGCGACGACCTCGCGTGAGCGCGGCGTCCGCGTCGCCGTCCATGTGACGGTCACGACGCACCGTACGAACGTCAATCAGGGCGCGACGGCGCGCGTCGCCGGCCGCGTCCGCCCGGCACGCGCAGGACGACTCGTCGTACTGCAGCGCCGCGCGCACGGCCACTGGCGCTCGCTCGCGCGCACCCACACCAAGGCCGGTGGGCGCTACACGTTCGCCTTCCGCGTCCACGCCGCGTTCAGCGCCCCGCTGCGCGTGCGCGCGGCCGGCACCCCGGCCCTCGCCGGGGGGCGCCGCAGCGCCGGGCGCATGAACGCGTTCCGCCCCGCGCAGGCCTCGTGGTACGGCGGCGGCCAGGCGCTCGCCTGCGGCGGCTCGATGACGCCGGGCATGATGGGCGTCGCGAACAAGAGCCTGCCCTGCGGCACGATGGTCACGATCCGCTACCACGGGCGCCAGGTGCGCGTCCCGGTCGTCGATCGCGGGCCCTACTCGGGCAACCGTGAGTTCGACCTCGGTCCCGGCGTGCGCAGCGCGCTCGGGTTCGACGGCGTCGGCACCGTCTGGGTCAGCTACTGATCCACGCGGGCGCCCGTTCAGGTCCGGGCGCCCGCGTACCCTCGGGCCGTGGCCGGCCTGATCGCGCATCTCGACCTCGACGCGTTCTACGCGAACGTCGAGCTGCGCCGCCGCCCGGAGCTCAAGGGCCTGCCGGTGATCGTCGCGGGCTCCGGCCCGCGGGCGGTCGTCACGACCGCCTCCTACGAGGCGCGCCGGTTCGGCGTCGGCTCAGCGATGCCCGCCGCGCGCGCACGGCGCCTGTGCCCGGACGCGGTCGTCATACCGCCGGACTTCATCGCCTACCGTGAGGTCTCGCGTGCCGTGATGGCGATCCTGCGCTCGCACGTCGAGCGCGTCGAGCAGCTGGGCCTCGACGAGGCTTACCTCGACCTCAGCGGTCTGCACTCGCCCAAGGCGGCGATGCGCCGGCTCGTGGAGGACGTCCGGGCGAGCACCGGTATGTCGGCCTCCGTGGGGATCGGGCCCAACCGCCTGGTCGCGAAGGTGGCCTCCGACGCGGAGAAGCCCGCCGGGTTCGTCGTGCTCACGCGTGAGCAGGCCTGCACGCGTTTCGCCCTGTCCGCGCCCGGCCTGCTGCCCGGGATCGGGCCCAAGACCGCCGAGCGGCTGACGGCTCTCGGGATCACGACGCTCGCGCAGCTCGGCGCGGCGGACGAGCGGGCGCTCGTCGCGGCGTTCGGGCCCCGGCAGGGGCCGTGGCTGCGCGAGCGCGGGCAGTTCATCGGTTCCGACGAGGTCGAGCCGGTCCGCGAGGCCGTGAGCGAATCGCGCGAGACGACGTTCGACCACGACATCGCCGACGCCGCGCGCCTGGAGGAGATCCTCGCGCAGCTCGGCGGCGAGCTCTGCACGGGGCTGCGGCGCCACGGGCGGCGCGGTCGCACGATCGCGATCAAGGTGCGGCTCGACGACTGGACGACGGTCACGCGGGCACGCACGATCGCGCGGCCGACCGACGCGGCCGAAGAGGTCGTCGGCGTCGCGCTCGAGCTCCTGCGCGAGTACGCGCCTGCACGGCCCGTCAGGCTGTTGGGCGTCCGCGTCGCCGGGTTCGCCGGGGACGAGGAGCCGCCGGCGGCGGTCGCCGGCCAGCTCGAGCTGCCGGTCTAGTAGCCGCGCCGTGCGTGAGCGCGGGGCGGCGACTCTGCGATCCGCTCACTCGCCTCCATCGAACGCGGGTGCGCCACCCCCGGCGCACGGAGGGGACGCTCGCTAGTACACCCATCCGCAAGTTCCGCGGGTTTCGGCGGAGTGCGCTCGCGCCTGACGCCCGTCGGTGCCCGGCCCCGTGCCACCAGCACGAAGCCGGGTCACCGCCGACCGTCAGATCACGACCG
>JADGPM010000155.1 GCA_017882425.1 Solirubrobacteraceae bacterium | reverse complement strand
ACCTCCAAGAGCGGCAACACGTTCGCGATCACCCGCAACGCGACCGGCGGCTACACCCGCACCTGCACCACCGGCGGTCAGGGCGGCTGCAAGGCCACCGCGGACGCCCAGGGCAACTACTGGTAGCAGCGTCCTGCGCGTTCTCTAGCGTGCGCGCCCCGTGGCACTCCCGTACGTCATCCTCGCGCTCGTCCTGGGGCTCGCGATCGGCTCGTTCCTGAACGTCGTCGCGTACCGCCTGCCCCGGGGCGAGTCGCTGTCGCACCCGCCGTCGCACTGCCCGACGTGCGATGCGCCGATCCGCTGGTACGACAACCTCCCGGTCATCGGGTGGTTGTCGCTCCGCGGCAGGTGCCGCGCGTGCGGCAACCCGATCTCCTGGCGCTACCCGGCGGTCGAGGCCGTCACCGGCCTGCTGTTCGCCCTGGTGGTCGGCACGCAGGACGACGCGATCCGCATCGCGCTCGGGCTGCTGCTCGTGACCGCGCTGGTCCCGATCACGCTGATCGACCTCGACGTCCGGCTGATCCCGAACAAGATCACGCTGCCGGCGTCGATCGCGGCGCTCATCGCCGGTCTGGCGCTCGACATCCACTACGTGCCCGAACAGCTGATCGCCGGCGCCGCGGCGTTCGCGTTCTTCTTCCTCGCGGCATGGCTGTACCCGCGCGGGATGGGAATGGGGGACGTGAAGCTCGCCGGCATGCTCGGGCTGTACCTCGGCCGAGCGGTCGCGCCGGCGATCTTCATCGCACTGATCACGGGCGTCCTCGTCGGCGTCGTGATCATGGCCCGCGTCGGGCAGGCCGCGGGCCGTAAGACGGCCGTCCCGTTCGGGCCCTTCCTGGCACTCGGCGGCATGATCGCGTTCTTCGTGGGCGATTCGATCATGAACGCGTATCTCGACCGCTTCTAGCGGTCCGCTGCAAAGCGCCACCAGCGGCGTCCTCAGCGCGTTCGGCGGTCGCCGTGGGCTCTGTGCGCCGGCGATGCCCGCGCGGCCGCTGATCTGCTCGCGCGGGTCAGCCCGCTGCAGGGCGACGTCACCACTGGACGCATGTTCGACACGGCTCCGTGCAGCCCTACAGCAGATCGCCGGGTCCGCCGATGACGACGGCGAGCGGCTCCCACCCCGACCGCCGCTCCTCTTCACTTCATGGCTCAGCGTCAGAAGCCGCTTGTCGGCCTCGATATCGATCCGGTCGGCGTTCGCGCCGCACAGGTGTCCGTCAACGGGCACCTCTCCGTCACCCTCGCAGCGCACACGCCGCTGGAGCCGGGTGTCGTCCGCGACGGCGAGATCGCCGACGTCGAGGCGCTCACCGAGGCGCTGAAGGCGCTCTACCGGGACAACAAGGGTCTCGACAAGCGCGTCCGCGTCGGCGTCGCCAACCAGAAGATCGTCGTCCGCACGATCGAGCTGCCGCCGATCGAGGACCGCAAGGAACTCGACGCCGCGGTCCGCTTCCAGGCACAGGACGAGATCCCGATGCCGCTGGACCAGGCCGTCCTGGACTGGCAGCCGCTGGACGTCATCGACACCGAGAACGGGCCCCGCCAGCGAATCCTGCTCGTGGCCGCACGCCGCGACATGATCGAGCGCGTCGTCGCCGCCGTGAAGGGCGCCGGCCTGCGCCTCGAGGGCGTCGACCTCGGCGCCTTCGCGATGATCCGCGCGCTCGACGGCCAGGCCGGCGAAGTCGTCTACTCCGACGAGGCCGTGCTCTACGCCGAGGTCGGCGGCCTCACGAACCTCGCCGTCGCCAAGGGCGGCCAGTGCCTCTTCACCCGCGCCTCCGGCACCGGCCTCGAAGGCCTCGCCGTCGAGCTCGCCGAGCGCCGCGGCCTGACGCTCGAACACGCTCGCGGGTGGCTCGGCCACGTCGGGCTCGACCGTCCCGTGCAGCACATCGAGGGCGACCGCGAGATCGTGGAGGACGCGCGCCACATCCTCGAGGACGGCGTCCGGCGCATCTCCGCCGAGATCCGCCAGTCCCTGGACTTCCACCACATGCAGACCTCCGGTGGGGCGGGCGTCGCGCGCGCCGTCCTGACCGGTGGCGCGATCGCCATCTCCGGCTTCGCCGAGGCGATCGGCGCCGAGCTCGGCCTGCCGGTCGGGCGCGGCTCGGTCGCGGGTGAGCCCGAGGGCGTCACCCCCGGCGACCTGACGATCGCCGCCGGCCTCGCCGTCGGCGGGATGCCCGGCGTCAACCTCCTGCCCGCCGACGAGCGCCGCGCAGCCGGCACCGGCGGGCGCAGCGGCGGCGCCGTCTACGCCGTCCTCGCCGCGATGGGCCTGATCCTGCTGCTCTCCGCAGCGCTGGTCGTCTCCGGCAACGGCGTCGACAGCAAGCGCGCGGAGCTCGCGATCGTGAGCAGCCAGGCCGACCAGGCCGAGAAGACGGCGGCCGCGCTCCAGTCGTACACGACCTTCGCCTCGCTGCGCCAGAACCGCGTGGACACGGTCCGCAGCCTCGTGCAGAACCGCTTCGACTGGGCCCACGCGCTCGGCGAGATCGCCCGCACGCTGCCCAAGAACGTCTGGCTCAGCTCGCTCGACGGCTCGGTGTCGGCGACCGCCGGCAACACCTCCAGCAGCGTGCGCTCCGCACTGCCCAACCCGGCCGTCGACATCGTCGGCTGCACCACGAGCCAGTCGGACGTGGCGCGCATGATGAGCGCGATGCGGCGGGTCGACGGCGTCGTCCGCGTCAGCCTGCAGTCCTCCAAGAAGGGCTCCAGCGGCAGCGGCACGAGCGGCGGCGGCGGCTGCAACGGCGACCAGCACCCGAGCTTCACCATGACGCTGTTCTTCGCGCCGGTCGCGGTCTCCTCGCCCAGCACGGCCACCACGGCGACCGCAGCGGCGACGACCCCGGGCGGGGCCCCAGCCGCCGCACCCGCGACCGGGACGCCCGCACCGGCCGCCGGCGCGACCGCGGCGACGACCCCGTCGACAACCACGAGCGGCGGAGGGACCCAGTAATGACCGGTCGTGACCGCATCGTCGTGATGGTCATCGTGACCGCCGCCATCCTCGGCGGGTTCTGGTTCATGGTCATCGCGCCCAAGCGCAAGACATCCGCCGACCTCACGGCCGCCATCGCCGTCCAGCAGCAGCGGCTGACGGTCGCGCAGGCCGCCTCGACGCAGGCCCAGACCGCGAAGGCGCGCTACGACGCCGACTACGCCGCGGTCGCCCGCCTGGGCCAGGCCGTCCCGGCCGACGACGACGTGCCCTCGCTCGTCTTCCAGCTCGACCACGCGGCCGACGCCCAGAAGATCGACTTCCGCTCGCTCGAGCTCTCGCAGTCCGGCTCGTCGACGCCGCCCCCGGCCGCCGCCGCGACCCCCGCGCCGACGCCCTCCACGGGCTCCTCGTCGACGGGCGGCTCCTCGACCTCGGGCGGCTCGTCGACCTCGAGCGGCTCCGCCGGCTCGTCGTCGAGTGGGACCACGCCCGCCGCCGGCACCGCCGCCGCGACCAGCGCCGTCAACCCGGCGCCCGCCACGCAGGCCGTCGCCGCGACGCTCCCGCCCGGCGCGACCGTCGGCGCCGCCGGCTTCCCGACGATGCCCTTCGCCTTCATCTTCGACGGGAGCTTCTTCTCGATGGAAGCGTTCCTGCACAAGATCAACGGCTTCACCGAGGTCACGAAGGGTGGCGTCAGGGTGCACGGCCGCCTGCTCACCGTCGACAGCTTCCAGCTGACGGCGGGCCGCAGGGGCTTCCCGTACGTCTCCGCCAACGTCAACGCGACGGCGTACGTCCTGCCGGCAGGCGAGGGCCTGACGGCCGGCGCGACGCCCGCCGGCCCCGCGGCGACGTCCGCGACCGCCCCCGCGTCCGGCTCCTCGTCCCCGGCCACGCCGACCGCGCCCGCCACCGCGGCGCTGACCTCCGGAGGCTCGCGATGATCTTCCTGCGCAACGTCTGGGCCGACATGCTCGAGAAGCGCCTGTGGCCGCTGGCCGTGGCCCTGCTCGTCGGCATCGTCGCCGTCCCGACCATCCTGGCCAAGAAGAACCAGCAGCACGACACCCAGCAGGTCGTCGCCACCGCCTCCGCCAACCAGGCGTCGAACGCGAGCGGCGAGGCCGCCGTCGCGCTCGACACGTCCGCCGCTGCGACGGCGCGCCGCAACCACCTCGGCCGCCAGCGCAACCCGTTCGACCAGCTCTTCGCACCGAAGGTCAAGGTCACCACGTCCTCCAGCACGGCCGCCACGTCGACCCCGGCGGGCTCCCCCACCACCGGGGGCTCGACCGGCACAGGTGGCGGCGGGGGCACGACCAAGCCCAAGCCGCCGGTGACGACGAAGACCGCCTACAGCGTCTCGCTGCACTTCGGCGAGGCCGGCGCGATGCACACGATCCGTGACATCCCGCGCCTGACCCCGCTGCCGTCCGCCGTCGACCCGTTCTTCGTCTTCCTCGGCGTCAAGGACGATGGACGGACCGCGATCTTCCTCGTGTCCTCCGATGCCAAGGCGACCGGCGACGGTGCCTGCAAGCCGAGCGACAACGACTGCGAGACGATCGAGCTGAAGGCCGGCGACACCGAGTTCTTCGACCTGACGACCGACACCGGCGTGCAGCAGTTCCAGATGGACGTCGTCTCGATCACGAAGAAGACGGTCACCTCGACCGCCGCCGCGAAGGCCGCCCACGCGCGTGCCTCGCAGATCGGGACCGGGATGCTCCAGGAGGCCCGCAAGGCCGGGGACCTGCCCGTCCAGCTCGGCTGGTACCGCTGGGATCCCGCCGCGGGCGTGCTGCACCCGATCACGTCCAACGCGCTCAGCGGGTGACGTCCCCCTGAAAGGGTTCGATGTGCGAGAGCACATCGAAGACCGATCGGCCGGTGACGTCCCCCTGAAAGGGTTCGATGTGCGAGAGCACATCGAAGACCGATCGGCGTAGCCGATCACCACTCCCGCGCAGGCCACGCCGCCCACAACGGCGGCCGGAAGGTAGCCTGCGTCGCCGCGTGCACCTGCGTCTCATCACTGCCGGGGAG
Source organism: Solirubrobacteraceae bacterium (assembly GCA_017882425.1). Lineage (GTDB taxonomy): Bacteria > Actinomycetota > Thermoleophilia > Solirubrobacterales > Solirubrobacteraceae > F1-60-MAGs163. Next base: position 12,253 of record JADGPM010000155.1, on the reverse strand, counting down.
TCCCACGGGCCCGGCCTCACCTGCATCGTCGAGGGCCTGCCCGCCGGCCTCGAGCTCGATCGCGAGGCGATCGACCGGGACATGGCGCGCCGCCAGCTGGGCCACGGCCGCGGCGGGCGGATGAAGATCGAGACCGACCGCGCGCACGTCACCGCCGGCGTCCGTCACGGCCGCACGATGGGCGGCCCGATCGCGCTCCAGGTCGCCAACCGCGACTACACCAACTGGGACGAGCGGATGAACCCGTGGCCGGTCGAGGCCGACGTCCCGGAGGTCCATCTCCCGCGGCCCGGTCACGCCGACCTCGTCGGCGTCTGGAAGTACGGCTTCACGGACGTGCGCAACGTGCTCGAGCGCGCCAGCGCCCGCGAGACGGCCGCGCGCGTCGCCGGCGGCGCCGTCTGCCGCGCGTTCCTGGAGGCCGTCGGGGTGCGGATCCGCTCGCACGTCGTCCAGATCGGGACCGTCGTCGCGCCCGAGCGCGGCGCGCCGCTGACCGTCGCCGACTTCGACGACGTCGACGCCGACCCCGTCCGCTGCCTCGACGCGGACTCGAGCCGCGCGATGGTCGAGCACATCAACGTGCAGCGCAAGGCGAACGAGTCGATCGGCGGCGTCTTCGAGGTGATCGCCTTCGGCGCGGTGCCCGGCCTCGGCTCGCACGTCTCCTGGGAGGAGCGCCTCGACGGACGCATCGCGAGCGCGATCTGCTCGATCCAGGCCGTCAAGGGCGTCACCCTCGGCGAGGCGTTCGAGATCGCCGCGAAGCCGGGCTCCGAGGCGCACGACGAGATCTTCTACTCGCAGGAGCGCGGCTACTACCGCGAGACCAACCGCTCGGGCGGCCTGGAGGGCGGCATGACCACGGGCGAGCCGCTCGTCGTGCGCGGTGCCATGAAGCCGCTGCCGACGCTGACCCAGCCGCTGCGCTCGGTCGACATCGAGACGCGCGAGCCGGCTCAGGCGCTGCGCGAGCGCACCGACTCCAGCACGGTGCCGGCCGCCGGGGTCGTCGCCGAGGCGATGCTTGCGTACGTCGTCGCGAACGCCTATCGCGAGAAGTTCGGCGGCGACCACGTCGACGACGTCCGCGCCGCCGTGGAGCGGTACTGCGAGCGGATCGGATGGAAGCCCCGGTGACGCCCCTTCGAGCGGCGGCGCGCAGTCGCTGCGAGCGGATCGGATGGAAGCCCCGGTGACGCCCCTTCGAGCGGCGGCGCGCAGTCGCTGCGAGCGGATCGGATGGAAGCCCCGCTGAGCCGCTCGCTCGTCCTCGTCGGGTTCATGGGGGCGGGCAAGTCGGCCGCCGCCCGCGAGCTCGCACGGCTCCTGGGCGGCCGGGCGCACGACAGCGACGAGGTCTTCGAGGCACGCGCCGGCGAGCCCGTCGAGACGTTCTTCGATCGCGAGGGCGAGGCCGCGTTCCGCGCCCGGGAGGAGGAGATCGTCCTCGAGCTGCTCGGCGGCCCGGACACCGTGATCTCGCTCGGCGGCGGCGCGCTGGGGTCCGAGCGCGTGCGGCGCGCGCTGGAGGCGCACGTCACCGTGCTGATCGAGGTCGAGCCCGACGTCGCGTGGGCGCGCGTCGCGGGCCGCGGGCGCCCGCTGGCGCGTGACCGCGCAGCCTTCGACGCGCTCTTCACCACCCGCGAGCCCGCCTACCGCGCGGTCGCCGATGCCACGCTCCCGTCCGCCGATGCCGCGCTGCTCGCCAGGGCGCTCCCGTCGCTGCAGGCGATGGTGGGCGCCGACGGCCGCACTCCGGAACTGCTGTGGGCCACGAGCGCCTCGGGCGACTACCCGGTCTGGGTCGGCGAGGGCGCGCTGGCTGCGGCGCCCTGGCCGCTCCCCGAGGGCTCGCGCCGCATCGCCGTCAGCGACGGCAACGTCGCCGACGCGTGGGCCGGGCGCGTTCCCGGCCTCGCGGGCCTCATCGAGATCCCGGCCGGGGAGGAGCACAAGACCCTGGCGACGGCCGAGAGCATCTGGCGCGCGCTGGTCGCCCAGGAGGTGACGCGTCAGGACCATCTGGTCGCGATCGGCGGGGGCGTGGTCGGGGATCTGGCGGGCTTCTGCGCCGCGACCTACCAGCGCGGCATCCCGGTCGTGCAGGTGCCGACGACGCTCGTCGCCCAGGTCGACTCGGCCTACGGCGGCAAGACGGGCGTCGACCTGCCCGAGGCGAAGAACTATGTCGGTGCCTACCACCAGCCCGCCGGGGTGATCGTCGACCCGGCGACGCTGGCCACGCTGCCGGCCGAGGAGCTCGCGGCGGGCTACGCCGAGGTGGTCAAGACGGCGCTGATCGCGGGCGGCGGGCTGTGGGAGCGCGTCGGCGCCGGTGACGCGGTCGACGACGCGGTGATCGTCGCGTGCGCGCGCACGAAGCTCGCGATCGTCGCGGCCGACGAGCGCGACGGCGGCCGGCGGCAGGTCCTGAACCTCGGCCACACCATCGGGCACGCGATCGAGACCGTCACCGAGTACCGGCGCCTGCGTCACGGCGAGGCCGTCGGCCTGGGCCTGCTCGCGGCGCTGCGCCTCTCAGGGCGTGAGGACCTCCGCGAGCAGGTCGCCGGGCTGCTCGGAGCGGCCGGGCTGCCGGTGACGATCACCGGGATCGACGCCGACGCCGTCGCGCAGGCGACACGGCGCGACAAGAAGCGCACCGGCGAGCACGTGCCGTTCGTCCTGTGCGACGCCCCGGGGGCGGTGCGTCACGGCGCTCAGGTCGCGCCGGGGGACGTGCGCGGGGCGATCGCCGAGCTGATCGGCTGAGCGTTGCGCTGCGGGACGCGCAAGCCGCTGAAGGCCGTGCGGGCGAGCAGCCAGGTCGCGGGCAGCGCCCACGCCAGGTAGCAGGCGGCGAGCGCGTCGGGGGAGATGCGCGGCTCGAGCGTCACGAACGTCAGGTGTCCGAGCGCCACGAGCGCGATCGCGCCGGTCGGGAGGCCCTCGCGCGCGAGCGCCTCCCATGCGACGAGGGCCAGGACGGCCGGGACGAGGTAGTAGACCGAGTTCCAGGGGTCGAGCAGGCAGCGCAGGAGCAGCAGCAGCGCCAGGAGCGCGAGCGCGTCGCGGCGCTGCACCGCGCCGCGATGCAGGCGCCATGCGAAGAGGCCGCTGAGCGGCAGCGCAAGGGCGACGATCGCCGGATGTGCCAGGCGGGACACGACCTCGGGCCCGTGGTAGCCGGGCACCGAGGAGCCGGGCGCGAAGACCTTCGTGCGCAGCGGCCAGAAGAGCTGCTCGGGGTGGAAGTAGCGCGGGGCCGTGCGCAGCCCCTGGACGGCGCCGCGCGCGTGCTCGGCGCCCACGCCCAGATAGAACGGCGCGAGGCCCGCGAACGTCGTCGCACCTGCGACCAGCAGCAGCCGCACGCGGCGCTCGGGGGCGGCGAGCAGGACGGGGCCGACCGCGAGCAGGGCCCACGGCTTGCAGGCGATCGCGGCGCCGAGCACGAGCCCGGCCCAGCCGCTGTGCCCCCGCAGGGCGATCAGGACGGCGAGCGCGCAGAGCGCCCCGGCGAGCGTCTCCTCGGGGTGGCCCATCGGCGTCGCGCGCAGGAGCCACGGCCCGAGCAGGCAGACCAGGACGACCGCGGTCCGTGTGGCACGCGGACGCGCCAGGGTGCGCAGCCGCCCGTCGAGCGCGAGCGCGAGCGCGAGCGGCGCCAGCATGCAGGCGAGCGCGCCGGCGAGGAAGACCTGCACCCACGAGGCGCCGAGGGCATCGGCGGCGAAGAGGAATGGCGCGCGCAGCAGCACCGACGGGCCGTAGAGCGGGGCGGCGGCGAGGAACGCACCGACGTGCCCGGCGAGCAGCAGGTCGACCGAGGGACGCAGCTCAACGAGCGCGTCGCCGGTGGCCGTGCTCGACCACGTCAGCAGGATCGCGCCGATCAGCAGCGCGACGGGAAGCGCGAAGCGGTCCACGAACCGGGGCACGGTGATTCATCGGCGCGCTGCAGCCGGGAGTTGAGCGGCACAGCCGCCGTGTGACGTGGCAGACTCGCGGGGTGCTCGCCCACAACCGTGTCGCCGTGCTGCACGGCGTGAATCTCGACCAGCTCGGGCGCCGGGATCCGGCGGTCTACGGGGATCTGACGCTCGACCGCCTCGAGCAGCGCATCGCCGAGGACGCGCGCGAGCTGGGGATCGAGGCGCAGTTCTTCCAGACGAACTCGGAGTCGGAGTTCGTCGAGCGCCTCCACCGGCTCGACGAGGTCAGTGACGCGCTCATCCTCAACCCGGGGGCGTGGACCCATTACTCGTACGCGATCCGCGACGCGCTGGAGCTCAGCGGCCTCCCGGCCGTCGAGGTCCACCTCTCGGACGTGCAGAACCGCGAGGAGTTCCGCAAGATGTCCGTCATCTCCGACCTGTGCCTGACGACCGTGAGCGGACTGGGGGCCGACGGCTACCGCGTCGCGCTCGAGCGCCTGCTGCAGGAGCTCACGCCATGAGCCCGTCGAGCGGACGCGCCGAGCGCCTGGCCGCGGCGGTGCACGAGCGCGGCCTCGACCTGCTGCTCGTGAGCAACCTCGTCAACGTGCGCTGGCTGACCGGTTTCACCGGCTCCAACGCGCTCGTGATCATCGGCGGCTCGGGCGAGGACGCGGCGCGGATCCTCCTGTCGGACTTCCGCTACACGACCCAGATCGAGGAGCAGGTCCCGCCGACCTGGGACCGGCGCGAGGCCACGCAGGAGCTCGTCGGCCCGGCGCTCGCCGAGCACCTGCCGCCCGCAGGCGGCGGCACCCCGCCGCGCGTCGGCTTCGAGGACCGGGCGATCACGGTCCACCAGCTCGAGCGCATCCGCGAGGCGATCGGGGACCGGGCCGAGCTGGTCCCGGCCGGGAGCCTGGTCGAGGGCCTGCGCGAGGTCAAGGACGCCGGCGAGGTCAGCCGGATCCGTGAGGCCGCGCGCCTGGCCGACATCGCCCTCAGCGAGGTCGTGGGGCAGGGGCTGATCGGCCGCACCGAGGCGCAGGTCGCGCTCGACCTCGAGGTGGCGATGCGCCGCCACGGCGCCGAGGCGATCAGCTTCCCGCCGATCGTCGCCAGCGGCACGCACGGCGCGCTCCCGCACGCCGAGCCGCGCGCCGTGCCGATCGAGGCGGGCGTGCTCGTCACGATCGACTGGGGCGCGCAGCTGGAGGGGTACTGCTCGGACTGCACGCGCACGTTCGCGACCGGCGAGATCAGCGAGGACGAGCGCGCGGTCTACGACGTCGTGCTGCGCGCCCAGGAGACGTCGCTCGCAGCGGTGCGCCCGGGCCGCTCGGGCCGCGAGATCGACGCCGTCGCCCGTGACATCATCACCGAGGCGGGCCACGGCGACGCGTTCGGGCACGGCCTGGGACACGGCGTGGGGCTCGAGATCCATGAGGCCCCGCGCCTCTCGCGCCTGGCGCCCGAGACGCCGCTTGCAGAGGGCATGATCGTCACGGTGGAGCCCGGGATCTACCTGCCCGGGCGCTTCGGCGTGCGGATCGAGGATCTCGTGGTGATCACCGCGATGGGCTCGGACGTGCTGAACACCCTGCCGAAGGACCTGCAGGTCGTCGGTTGAGCAGGCTCGTCGTCGATCGCCGCTTCGAGGGCCCACCCGCCAGCGCGAACGGCGGCTACGTCGCAGGGCTGCTCGCCGCGCGGATGCCTGCCGGCGCCGCCGTCGAGGTGACCCTGCGCCTCCCGGTTCCGCTCGACACCGGGCTCGAGGTGGCCGCCGCGAGCGGGGGAGGCGTCGAGCTGCGTGATGCCCGGGACGCCGTGCTGGCGAGCGCGCGCCCGGCGCCTGCGCCCGAGGTCGGACCGGTGCCCGACATCGGGATCGCGGCGGCGCGCGCAGCGGGGCAGACGCCGGAGGCGCTGCGCGAGCACCCGTTCCCGCGCTGCTTCGGGTGCGGCCCGCAGCGCTCGCAGCGTGACGCCGTCGCACTCCACCCGGGGCCGGTGGCGGGCGCCGGCGACACCTGGGCGACCGCGTGGATGCCGGGGAGCGGGCTGCCGCACGCCCCCGACGGGACGCTGGCGCCGGAGATCGTCTGGGTCGCGCTCGACTGCCCGAGCTCCTTCCCCACGGTGCCGGTCGGTGCCGTGCCGCACGTGCTCGGGCGCCTGGAGGGCCGCGTCGATGCGCCGGTCCGGGTCGGCGAGGAGGTCGCGGTCCTGTCGTGGCCACTCGGGCACGAGGGACGCAAGCGCTGGGGCGCGAGCGCCATCGTCGGCGCGGCCGGCGACGTGCGTGCGCTGGCGCGCGCCACGTGGATCGCCCTGCGCTGATCGCAGCGGGCATCGACCGTTCGTCCAGACGACGGTGCATCGGCGTGATCCCCTCGTCGATCGAGCGTTGAGCGTGTGGCGACCGACGCCGATACCCCCCAACGACCCGCCAGAGCCCCGGCGGAGAAGGACGCGCCATGCACCGCCTCGTTCGGATCACCACCCTCATCCTCGCCTGCGGCCTGCTGGTGCCGGCGATGGCCGCGGCCCAGAGCCGGGATCGCAACCACGACGGCCTTCCCGACGGCTGGGAGCGCGCGCACCACCTCAGCCTGAAGGTCAACCAGGCGCCGCGTGACCAGGACCGCGACGGCCTGGACAACAAGCACGAGTACGCAGACCACACCAACCCGCGCAGCGGCGACAGCGACCGCGACGGGACGCCCGACGGGCTCGAGGACGCCAACCACGACGGCGTCGCCAACATCGTCGCCCAGGAGCAGCACCCGACGATCACGCCCAAGCCGGACAGCGGCAGCGGGGCAGGGGACGGCGCCGGAGACGGCACGCCCAAGGGCGCCGGCGACGGGGTTCCCGGCGCGCCGGCGATGCCCGACCACGTCGTCGCCTTCGTCTCCGGTGGTGGCGCCGGCGGCCTGCTCACGCTGGGGGCGCCCGACGGCACGACGGCCACCGCCTATGTCGGGGAACACACCCTGCTCGCCTGCGGGGCCGCGCTGCCCGGGCCGTTCCAGCCGTGCCCGGTCAGCGTCCTCGTGCCCGGCGCGAAGGTCGCGGTCGGCAAGCATGCGGTGAACGACCACGGCGCCGACGTGTGGACGACCGTGCTCATGCTGGCCATCGTCCCGCCGCCGGCTCTGGCCCCCGCGCCCGCGCCGGTGCCGGCACCGCCCGCCACGGGCTACGTGCAGAGCTACGACGGCGGCGTCCTCACGATCCACCGCCCGAGCGGCGAGCTGCCGGCGGGCCCGCTGGCGGGGAACGTCACGGTCAACTGCGTGACCGTCGCCGGCGGGGTCGTCACCTCAGCGGTCCCCTGCAGCCCCGAACACATCGCGGTCGGCATGCAGGTCGCGCTGGCCCAGGGCGCGGTCGTCGACGGCGGCTTTCGCTGGGTGAAGCTCTACCTGCTCATCCCGGGGAGCTGATGCAGCCGCCCCTGCGCCTCCTGTCCGATGATGCCCTCGTCCGTGCCGCGCGCAGCGGGACGGACGAGGCCGTCGGGGAGATCGCGCGCCGTCATGGCCCGCGGCTGCGGCGCCAGTGCGAGCGGGTCGTCGGCCCGGACCGGGCCGACGACGCGGTGCAGCAGGCCCTGGCGAACGCGCTCATCGCGCTGCGCCGGGCGGGGGACGAGCGCCCGATCGACCTCGATCGCTGGCTGAGCCGCCTGGCGCACAACGCGTCGATCGACGTCCTGCGGCGCGGCATGCCGCCGTGGGCGCAGCTCGATGAGCGCATCGACGGCGTCCCGCGCCCGTCCGAGATCGCCGCGCGCCGCGCGGAGCTGCGCAGCGCCGTCGACCGGCTCCAGGCGCTGCCCGAGCGCCAGCGTCGCGCCCTCGTCGCGCACGTCTTCGAAGGCCGCTCGTGGGCGGAGATCGGGACCGAGCTCGACATCGGCGAGCCGGCCGTCCGCCAGCTCCTGCACCGTGCACGCACGCGCATGCGCGCTGCCGCGGCGGTCGTGATCGCGCCGTTCTGGGCGCTGCACGGTTCCTCGTCGGCGCGTGCCGCCGGCCTGCTCGGCGGCGCCGGCGGCGCAAAGGCCCTGGGCGGCGCCGTCGCCGTGGTCGTCGTCGCCGGCGGCATCGCGGCGCACGGCGCCGGCACGCACCACACCTCGCCGGTGGTCGCGACGGTCCGCCATCGCGCGTCGGTCGCGCGGCGGCCGGACGTCCCCGCGGCCCCTGCCGCACGGATGCTGCGCGATACCGGGCACAGCGCGCCGGCACACCGTGCACGACGGCCTGCGGTACGCGCGGCGGCGCCCTCGCACGCCGTCCGCCACGGCTCTGCGGCGCCGCTCACCCGTGCGACTGCGCCGCGCGCCACCCCGCCCGGGCAGCACCGCCACGAGGCGGTCGCCGGCCCGCCGGACCGCCACACGGCGAGCGCCGCGCCGCAGACCGCGACGGTTCCGTCCGCGCCGCAGCCCGCAGCGGCCCCGTCCCCGGCGAGCAGCGAGCCGGCGGCGACGCCCGTGCCCCCACCCGCGCAGGACGCGCCGGTGGCGCCCGCACCGCCGCCTGCGAGCGCTCCACCGGCGATCGCCCACGTCAGCGCCTGGTCGAAGGGGACCGGGTACGGCGGCTACCTGGCGATCGAGTCCCAGTCCGGCGCAGGGGTCACGACCGGGTTCCTCGGCGAGCTGACCGATCTCACCTGCGTGCACGCCGAGCAGGGCGTCGTCGTCTCCAGCGGCGCATGCACGCCGGCGAGCATCACCGTCGGGACGCTCGTGAGCGTCGCGCAGAGCGGGACGAACCCCTCCTCGGGGCAGCCGGTCTGGACGCACGTGCAGCTCCTGACCTAGCGTCGCCCGCACAGGAGGATGTGATCGGCCCGCCGATCAGCAGGCGGCTGACGCGGGCAGGATGGGCTGACGCGGCCCGCAGGGCTAGCCTTAGCGGCTGTGATCAGCACCAATCAGCTCAAGAACGGCAATCACATCGAAGTCGACGGCGTGATCTTCAAGGTCGTCGAGTTCCAGCACGTCAAGCCCGGCAAGGGTGGGGCGTTCGTGCGCACGAAGCTGCGTCGTGCGTCCGACGGCAACGTGATCGACAAGACCTTCCGGGCCGGCGAGAAGTTCCGCGCCGTGCGGACCGAAGCCCGCAAGATGACGTTCCTCTACGCCGACGGCACCGAGGCGCATTTCATGGACAGCGAGAGCTTCGAGCAGATCGCCGTGCCGGAGGACGCGATCGCCGAGGAGCTGCGCTGGACCAAGCCGAACGACCCGGTCGACGTGCTGTTCATCGACGGCGAGCCCTCGACGCTCCAGCTTCCCGCCTCGGTCGAGCTCGAGGTCACGCAGACCGAGCCCGGCGTGCGCGGCGACACCGCCTCGGGCGGCGGCAACAAGCCGGCCACGCTGGAGACGGGCGCGGTCGTACACGTGCCCCTGTTCGTGAACATCGGCGACCGCGTCAAGGTTCAGACCGAGACCGGCGACTACATGTCGCGCGCGTAGGCGCCCGCTCGCTTGTCACGCCGGACCGATCAGCGGCGCGAAGCGGTCTTCGCGCTCTACCAGAGCGAGGTGACCGGGAAGGACCTCGGGGACGTCTTCGAGCGCGACGCCTCGATGTTCTCGCGCTCGCTCGCGTACGCGGCCCAGGACCGCCAGGACGAGCTCGACGCGATCATCTCCGGCCACTCGCACGGCTGGCGGATCGAGCGCATCGCCCCGCTGGAGCGCTCGATCATGCGGATCGCGCTGCTGGAGATGCGCCATCCCGACGTCGCCCCGGCCGAGACGCCGATCCCGCCGGAGGGCGCGATCGACGAGGCGGTCGAGACGGCGAAGCTCTTCTGCGGCGCCGACGCACCCGGGTTCGTCAACGGCATCCTCGCCGCGGCGCTGCGCGAGATGCAGGAGAATGGAGCGGCCTCATGAGCGACCTCGACACGACCACGCTCGACACGCTCGTCGGCCGCCTCGAGCGGGCGGCCGAGCAGCTGCGCAGCGGCGACCTGTCGACCGACGCGGCGGCGGGTCTCGTCGAGGACTGCGCAGCGCTGGCGGGCCAGGCATCCGCCGAGCTCGAGCGGATGGCGCGCGCCTCGGCGATCGAGCCGTTGCCGGGGCAGGACACGCTCCTGTGAGCCGGGCGGTCCCGGGACCGTGAGCGCGAGGTATCCCGAGGACCTGCGCGAGCAGGTCGAGGCGTTCCTGCAGGACCTGCGGTTCTCCGAGGATCCGCTGACCGCGGGGCTCGACGAGGCGATGCGCTACTCGCTGCTGGCCGGCGGCAAGCGGATCCGCCCGGTCCTCGCGCTCGCGACCGCGGGGGCCATCGGCCGTGAGACGCAGAGCGTCATGCCCTTCGCCGCGGCCGTCGAGCTGATCCACACCTACTCGCTGATCCACGACGACCTCCCGGCGATGGACGACGACGATCTGCGCCGCGGCCGGCCGACGTGCCACGTCGCGTTCGGCGAGGACGTCGCGATCCTGGCGGGGGACGGGCTGTACGCCGAGGCCTTCCGGCTCGTGCTGACGCGCCAGGACGGTGCGCCCCACGGGCTGCTCGCCGCCGTCCGCGAGCTCGCGGCCGCAACGGGCGTGAACGGCATGGTCGGCGGCCAGTACCTCGACGTCGAGGGCACCGCGCCGGCGGGGCCCGAGGGGCTGCGCCGCCTGCACGCGCTGAAGACCGGCCGGCTGATCGGGGCCTCCGTGGAATGCGTATGCCTCATCGACGGCATGCCCGATCCCGGACTCAGTCGCTACCGCGCGTTCGCCCACGAGCTGGGCGTGCTCTTCCAGATCGTCGACGACATTCTCGACGTCACCGGCACCGACGACGCCCTCGGGAAGCCCTCGGGGAGCGATGAGCGCCACGGCAAGCGCACCTACGTGACCGAGTTCGGGCTCGCAGGCGCTCGGGATCTGGCGCTAGCCTCCCATCACAAGGCCCGCGAGGCGCTCGCCCTCGCAGCCCCGGACGGCGCCGCCCAGCTCGAGCAGATCACCGACTTCATCGCCGACCGCAACACATGACCCTCCTCGACAGCATCGATCGCCCGCAGGACCTCCACGAGCTCTCCGACGAGCAGCTGCAGCAGGTCGCCCAGGAGGTGCGTGAGCACATCATCGACACCGTCGGCGAGATCGGCGGGCACTTCGGCGCGAACCTCGGCACGTGTGAGCTTGCCGTCGCGCTGCACTCGGTGATGAACTCGCCCCAGGACAAGATTCTCTGGGACGTCGGCCACCAGGCCTATCCGCACAAGGTCCTGACCGGCCGCCGCGACCAGCTCGCCACGATCCGCCAGTACGAGGGCCTCGCGCCGTTCTGCTCGATCTGGGAGAGCGAGCACGACATCATGGGTGCCGGCCATGCCTCCACGTCGATCGGCTACGCCGTCGGCATCAAGGAGGGGATGCGCCTGCTCGGGCACCCCGACGCAGGGAAGGTCGCCGCCGTGATCGGCGACGGCGCGATGACCGGCGGTGTCGCCTTCGAGGCGATCCACCAGGCCGGCGGACTCGGCACGCCGATGGTCGTCGTCCTGAACGACAACGGGATGTCGATCGCGCCGAACGTCGGCGCGCTCTCGCGCTACTTCAACCGCGTCCGCCTGAACCCGAAGTTCTGGCACGCCCGCGAGGGCGTCGAGGGCCGTCTGACGCAGCTCCCCGGTGGCCTCGGACACCGCTTCGAGAAGCTCGGCCCGCAGCTGAAGGAGTCGATCAAGGCCTTCTGGGCGCCGGGCCTCTTCTGGGAGGAGCTCGACTGGGCCTACATGGGCGTCATCGACGGCCACGACGTCGCCGCCCTGCGCCGCGCCCTGATGGCGGCGTTCGCCGCCCAGCGGCCGGTCGTCGTCCACGTCGCGACCGTCAAGGGCAAGGGCTTCGCACCCGCCGAGGACGGCGGGCTGGAGGGCATGGAGCGCTGGCACGCCGCCAAGCCGAACTCGATCTCCGGCGGCTTCCCGGTCACGATCAGGCCGTCCGCGACGCCCGCCGAGCCCAAGCCGCCGACGTACACCGAGGTCTTCGGGCACGCGATGGTCCGCGAGATCCAGCGCGACCGGCGCGTGGTGGGCATCACGGCCGCGATGAACACGGGAACCGGCCTGGACATCGTCCAGAAGGCCGAGCCCGACCACTACTTCGACGTCGGCATCGCCGAGCAGCAGGCCGTCCTCTTCGCCGCGGGCCTCGCGCTCGAGGGCGCGGCGCCCGTCTGCGCGATCTACTCGACGTTCCTGCAGCGCGCCTTCGACCAGATCGTCCACGACGTCGCGCTTCAGAAGCTGCACGTGATCTT
>JADGPM010000154.1 GCA_017882425.1 Solirubrobacteraceae bacterium | reverse complement strand
GACCCGCTGACGCTGCTCGACGGCTCCGTCAGGACCTGGCTGCAGGACGGCGACGAGGTCGTGATCTCGGCGTGCGCGGCGGCCGGGGAGGATCTCGGCGAGGTGCGCGGGCGCGTGCTGCCGGCGGTTGTGGACTGAGCTCAAACGCGACACGCGTCGCGGCACAGCCCCGATTCCGGTGTAGGGTCGCGCGCGGATGCCGCGTCGGCGCGCCCACACGCTGTATCGCGCGGCGCTTCTGGTCGGGGTCGCCTGTGCGCTCGGAGTCGCGGCACCGGTCGCGCCGGCGGCGGTCATCGGCTTCGACGACCAGCCCGCGTCGACGGTCCTCGGTGAGCAGTACGCCTCGACGGGCGTGCATATCGGGCCATCGCCGTTCGCCGGTCAGTCGGACGCGCTGACCGTCGTCGCGCGGCCCGCGCAGGCCCGCTCCGGCCCGAACGTCGCGGCGCTCAGCTACGACGCGCAGACCGACTTCAGCTCGGGGTGGATCCGCTTCGACAAGCCGCAGAGCACCGTGAGCTTCTACGCCTGTCGCACCGGCGGTGCAGGCGACCCGCCGCAGCCGAACGTCAACGTCGACGCCTACGACGCAGGCGGAACGCTGATCGACAACCAGCAGGGCATCCCCTGCACGCTGAACGGGCCGCTCATCCCGATCACGGTGCAGAAGCCGGGCGTCAGCTTCATCCACGTCGCCGGAACCGGCGGCTCGGCGCCACCGGGCCCTGGCTGGGCGATCGACGACCTGGAGTACGCGACCGATCCGCCGCCGGCGGTCGTTCCGCCGACGACGGTGCCGCCCGTCGTGGCGCCGCCCGCGCAGTCCGGCTCGGCCGCGGTCACGAGCCTGATGAGCGCGGCGCCCGCGGTCGCCGGGAGCACGGCCCTGCTGAAGGCCGGCGTCGTCGGCCAGGTCGAGCGGCTGGACTGGGACGTCACCGGCGACGGCAGGACCGACGTGAGCTGCCCCGGCGCCCAGTCCACGCTCAGCTTCCGCCCGCAGACGGCGCTCGCCGCGGGGGCGCACGCGGGCGCGGCCACGTCGATCACGGTGCAGGCGGTCGATAAGGCCGGCGTGAGCACGCCCTTCACGCAGGCGCTCACGGTCGCGCCGGCCACCGCGTCCCCCACGAGCGCCGCGTTGAAGCGCGTGCAGGCGGTCGTGGCCAAGACGCCGGTCTACGTCTGCGGGCGCTCGCAGGACTTCGGCGCGGCGACCGCGGGGCTGCTGGCGCGCAAGGACACGGGGGCGCTGGCGAGGATCCTGAGCGAGCTCTGCCAGGACCAGACGATCGCCGTCGAGAAGGTCATCGTGTCCGGGTGCTTCAGGCCGCTCCTTTCCGCGGCACAGATCCCGGCCGCCGAGCAGGGCGGGCTGCAGCAGCTCATCGACATCGCGAAGCTGCCGACCATCGCCGACGTCAATGCGGGCAAAGACGCCCCCGCCGGCATCTACGTCGAACGCGCGCTGCGGCTCGGGAACGGCGTGATCAGCAGCGGTCCCGTGCTCGTCGACGGCGTGCAGGTGTCCCCCCGGAACGCCGGGCGATTCGTCTACCTCCCGGAGATCCACCGGATCTTCAGCTCGGACGCGACGGTCAGCGTCGCGGGGATCCGCCTGAAGACGCCGCGGACGTCGTTCGATCTGAGCACCAACGGGGGGTCGGGCGGCCGGATCTACCTCGGCACGTTCCCCTGGTTGCCGGGCGGACGCAGCACAGTCGCCGGCTTCGACATCTCCGGCGACGTCTCGGTGACGCTGACCCCGGGCGGCGGTGTCGTACCGGGCGGCGCCGAGCTGAGGATCCCGCTCAGGCTGCCGGCGTTCCTCAGCCTCGTCCCGGGCGTCGGTGACCTGAAGCCGGTCACCGCCCATCTGAGCTCCGCGGGCGCGCTCGTGCTCGACGATCTGAAGATCGGCCCGACCGACGTCGGCCTCGCGCCGGGCCTCGGGGTCTCGAATCTCCAGCTGAGCTACACGGACGCGACCGGCGAGTGGCAGGGCGGCGGGGACGTCTGCGTCGAGGCGGTGGGGGCGTGTCTGCGGGCGAGCCCCGGCAACGGTCTCGCCCCTCCGGGCGGCGTGGTCATCCGCGACGGCAGGCTCGTGCGCCTCTTCGCCAGGGTCGACTTCAATCCGAGCATCCCGCTCTTCCCGGGCCTGCAGCTGAACAACATCGGCGCCGGCGTCGGGCTCGACCCGACGCGGCTCCTCGGCTCGGCCAATCTCACGGCGGCCGGCATCTTCGACATCGACGGGACGCTCGCGATCGCGTTCCCATCCTCGGCGGCGCCGTACGTCCTGACGAAGACCGAGAACGGGTCGGCGTTCCCCGATGCGTTCTACCAGCGCAGGTACACCACGGCCACGCTCGCCATCGGCGCGGACGGCTATCTCAAGGTGCCCCTGATCGACGCGCGCGTGAAGCTCGGCGGCGCGTATCTGCTGTACAGCGCGCCCGGCTACGTCGCGTTCGGCGGTGGAATCAACTTCGACTTCCTCGGCATCGTGTCGATCAGCGGTCACGCCGACGGGGAGTTCAACTTCGCCAACGCGCGCTTCAACATGGGCGTGGGGGCGCGGGTCTGCGTCGTCGACCTCATCTGTGCGGGCGCGGATGCGAACGTCTCCGACCAAGGGGCCGGCGCGTGCGTCAAGCTCGACGCGTTCGTCGCCGACGTCAACATCGGCGGCGGCGTCGTCTTCAATCCCTATCGCGTGGTCATCTGGCCGTTCGATGGCTGCCGCTGGACGCGCTTCGCCGACCTGCACGTCTTCGGGGCGCGGATCGCCCAGGCCGGGGCGCCGCTGAAGCTCACCGTCAAGGACGGCGACCCGAGCCTCGCGATCAAACTCGACGGCACCTCCGGTGCGCCGCGCGTGCGGGTCACCGCGCCTGACGGCAGGACCTACGAGAGCACCGACGGCCCGGGCGCCGCCGTCACACCGGCGGTCCGGATCCTGCGCTCGGAGCAGCTGAAGAGCACGATGGTCGGCCTGGAGCATCCCAAGCCGGGCGACTACACCATCGAGACGCTCCCCGACTCCGCGGCGATCACCGCGACCAGCGAGGCGGTCGACCCGCCGCCCGCGAGCGTCAGCGCGGACGTCAGCGCGGCTGCGCCGCTCGCCGCAGCCGTTGCGCACGGCACGGAGGCCGCCATCGCCGCGGCGAAGGCCGGCGCGAAGCGCACGCTGACCTACGACGTCCGCCGCCGTCCCGGCCAGAAGGTCACCTTCGTCGAGGTCGGGCTCGGCGGCCGGCGTACGATCGGCACCACGAGCGGCGGGCGCGGCAGGCTCACGTTCACGCCGGCTCCGGGGCGCGACCCGCGCCGGATCGAGGCGCAGTTCACGCTCGACGGGCTCCCGGCCGAGACACGCACGATCGTGCGCTTCACGCCGCCGTCGGATCGCCTCGCCGCGCCGTCGGCGCTCCGCGTGCGCCGTCGCGGCGCCGCCCTGCAGGTCAGCTGGCCGCGCGTCGCCGGCGCGACCGGCTATGACGTGGTCGTGACCGCCGCCTCTGGCGAGCAGCGCCGCAGGCACACCGCCGCGGCCGCGATCACGCTCATCGGCGTTCCGCGCAGCAGCGGCGGGACGGTCGTGGTCCGCGGGACCGCGCCCCTGCGGCGGGGCGCGCTGCGGACTGCGCGGTTCCGGCCGAACGGCCGGCGCGCGCCGACGCGCTTCGCGCCGCTGCCAAAGCTCCGCCGCAGCTAGGCGCACACCGCCGAGAGCGGCGACACGGGCCGCGCTAGCCTCGTCGCATGGCCACGACGCAGGTGATCCGCAGCGAGCGGTTCCCCGACCTCGGCGACGCGGTGCTCTTCCCCCGGCTCTCCGACGCCAAGCTGGCGTGGCTGGGCAAGCGCGGCCGGCGGCGGACGGTGCAGCCGGGCGAGGTGCTCTACGAACACGCCGCGCGCGAAGCGCCCTTCTTCATCATCGAGCACGGGCTCGTCGAGTTCATCGACCGCAAGCCGGGCAAGGACGTGTACGTCGCCCAGGCCGACAGCCGGACGTTCATCGGCGACATCGCGGTGTTCACCGGTGAGCCCACGATCAGCGCCTGCGTGGCCGTCGAGCCGACGGACGTGATCGAGTTCGACCGCGCCGGCCTGCGCGAGATGGTCGCCCGCTGGCCGGAGTTCGGCGAGCACATCTTCGAGACGCTGCTCGCGCGGCGCGCGTGGCACGAGGCCGAGGGCCACGGCGTCATGCGCCTCATCGCGCCGCGCGGGTCGCGCCGCGCGTTCGAGGTCCTCGATCTGCTCGAGCGCAACCTCCTGCCGGTGCGGTTCTACGACGTCGACACCGACGAGGAGAGCGCAGCCCTCCTCAAGTGGCTCAAGATCCCGCGCGCCGAGACCCCGGTCCTCGTGCACGCTGCCGACGTCATGCGCAACCCGTCCGCGGCGCAGGTCGCGCGATCGCTCGGCCTGCGCGCGGAGGTCGAGGGCGAGCGCTTCGACCTCGTCGTGCTCGGCGGCGGCCCGGCCGGGCTGGCGTCCGCGGTCTACGGCGGCTCGGAGGGGCTGCGGACGTTCGTCGCGGAGGCCTGGGCGCCCGGCGGACAGGCCGGGAGCAGCACGCGGATCGAGAACTACCTCGGTTTCCCGAGCGGCATCTCCGGGACGCAGCTGACCCGCAACGCGACGCTTCAGGCGCGGCGCTTCGACGCCGTGCTGTCGAGCTTCCACCGCGTCGTCGAGCTGGCCGACGGGCCCGAGGGGCTCGTGCGCGTCGACCTCGACGACGGGCAGCACGTGCTCGCCCGCAGCGTCGTGATGGCGACGGGCGCCCGCTGGCGCGAGCTCGAGGCCGAGGGCATCGACCGGTTCCGCGGAGCCGGCGTCTACCACGCGGCGATGGCCGGCGCCGCGGAGCGCCGCCGCGGCGAGGACGTCATCGTCGTCGGCGGAGGGAACTCCGCCGGCCAGGCGGCCGTCCACCTGGCCTCTCGCGCGCGCAGCGTGCGCGTCGTGGTCCGCGGCACCGCGCTCAAGTCGACCATGTCGCACTACCTGGTCGAGCGCATCGAGAAGTCCCCGCACATCGAGGTGATGACCGAGACCGAGGTCGCAGCGGTGCACGGCACCGGGACCGTCGAGTCAGTCAGCCTGCGCGACCGCCGCGACGGCACCGTCAAGGCGGTGGCCGCGAGCGCGATCTTCGTGATGATCGGCGCGGTCCCGTGCACCGAGGCGGCGGCGGGCGTGCTCGCCCTCGACCCAGCGGGCTACCTGCTGTGCGGCAGCGGCGCCGCGGAGTGCGACGGGCACCTGGCCTGGCCGCTCACGGACCGCCAGCCGTTTCTCCTGGAGACGGTGCGTCCCGGGGTCTTCACCGCGGGTGACGTGCGCGCCGGCGCGTCGAACCGCGTGGCGGGCGCGGTCGGCGACGGTGCCCTGGCGGTCCGGTTCGCCCACGAGGTGCTGGACGGGTAGACCCCGCGCGGGGTGTCTGCGCCGGCGGCGCGGTCCAGCCGTCACAGCCGCGCGATGCTCGCGATGTCCTCGGTGAACTCGTCGACGATCGTGGTCGTCAGCGTCGGTCGCGTCCCGGCGAGCGCGCTCAGGTAATCGGCGGTGGCCGGTCCGCGCACCTCCGGCCGCTGCTCCTCGGCGCCGTAGACCCCGGCCTCGAGCGCGCCCTGCGAGCCCTTGCGGGCAGCGAACTCGATGTCGGCGGGGGTGAACAGCTCGCTTGCGGCGACGAGTGCGTCGACGTCCACGCGCTCCAGGACGCCGGCCGGGATGTAGCGCCTCCAGATCGCCGCGCGGGCGGCCGCGTCCGGGGCGCCGACCGGGATCACGTAGTCGAAGCGGCCGTGGCGCAGGAGCGCCGGGTCGAGCGCCCTCACGAAGTTGGTCGCGCACACAAGCAGGCGGCCGTCACTCTCGCGGAACGCGGGGATGATCTTGAGCAGCTCGTTCGTGACTCCCTGCAGCGGCGAGGGCGGCTTTCCGCCGCGCCGCCCGGCGATCTCCTCGACCTCGTCGATGAACACCACCGCGTGCTCGAGCTCCTCGATCTCGGCGAACGTCTCGCGCAGCGCGAGCGCCTGGCCGCCGCCGGCCGCGGCCAGGCGGGAGGGGAAGACCTCCACGAACGGCCACGCCAGCCGCGAGGCCACGGCCTTGGCGAACGTCGTCTTGCCCGTCCCGGGCGGTCCGAACAGGACGACCGCGCGTGGTGGCTGAACGCCATAGGCCGCGGCGAGGTCGGGGTCGACCAGCGGCAGCACGATCCGCCGCTCGATGATCTCCTTCTCGTGCTCCATGCCGGCGAGCGCCTCCCAGAGCCCGGCGTGCAGCATCCTGCCGCCGAGCTTCGCGAGCAGTCCGACCTCCTGGGGCTGCAGCGGCACGATCCGCTCGAAGTACGTCAGGTCACGTGGCTCGTAGCCGCGGTTGCGGAACGCCTTCTCGCCGGTCTCGCCGGGGGCGAGCAGTGCCGACAACCGGTGCACACCACGGCCCATCAGGCGTTTCTCGAGCTCGGTCAGCATCGCGCTGCCGAGCCCCCGGCCTCGCCAGTCATTCGCAAGGGCCAGCAGGACGACCCAGCCCCGATCGCCGCTGACGCGGGTGACCGCCGCGCCGACGACGACCTCGCCGACGACCGCGACGACCGCGAAGCCGTCCTCGCGGATGGCCGCGAGCACCTCGGCCAGGCCATGGACCGCGCGCTGCCCGGAGGTCCGCGACTCCTCCCAGACGCGCACGACCTGGTCGAGGTCGTCATCGTGGAAGTCCCGGACTCGCGGAACCGGCATCGGGTGAGTCTCGCACCTCCGCAGGCCATGAGAAGAGAACGCCGGCGCTTGGCGACGTTCGCGCAGTGGACTCGCGGGCACCGCACCCACATGCGCGTACCCGAGCAACGCCGGGACGATCAGGGGTCAGTGGTCAGTGAGCTCCGGGGGGAGCGCCTGCGGGCCGTCGGGGTAGAGCCCGGCGAGCTGCTCGGCGCTCAGCTCCTGCTCGGGCGGCGCGCCGACGACAAGCCAGAGCGCGTCGTCGGCCGTGTCGTTGAACGCCTGCCGCACGGTGTCGGGCTCGACGAGGACCGCTGAGAGCGGCTCGAGCGTCAGCAGCTCGTCCCCCACACGCATCCGCCCGGTCCCCTCGAGCACGACGTACAGCTCGGCCTCGCGGTAGTGCCGGTGCCGCGTCGATGCCTGCCCGGGCGCGACGCGCCACAGCCGCGCGCCCAGGAAGGCCGCCCCGAGCTGCTTGGCCAGGTCGGTGTTCAGCACGCCCATCGCGTTCGACGGGCGCCAGTGGGCATCGCGCGCGTGGAGGACGGTGTGGCTCATCGGTCGAGCCTACGGAACGTTGACGCCCCGGATTCCCGCGGGGTAGGTTCGGCCGCATGCCCCATCGTGTCGCGCTCACCCTGCTGGCGCTCGCCGCCGCATTCGCTCTCAGCACCGCGCCGGCCTCCGCCTACACGGCGAACCGCACGAAGCCGATCGTGTTCATCCACGGGCTCGACTGGCAGGGCGATCCCGGTCTGTCGTGCTCGAGCACCTTCGGGGCGATGATCAACAAGCTGCGCGCGCTCGGCTACACCGGCGCGATGAACACGGTGAGCTACTACCAGTACGACACCGGCTGCACGAACAGCATCAACTCGAGCGGCGGCAATCCCGGCGCCTGGTACGCCACCCAGCACGCCGCCGGCGGCTCGCACAACGCCAACACGGACATCCGCCACCTGGGCTACCACCTCGCGTGGTGGATCTACAACGCGTACTCGTCGCGCGGCATCACGATCGACGCCGTCGGCCACTCGATGGGCGGGCTGATCCTGCGCTACGCGATCTCCGAGGTCGAGCGCCACAACTCCGTGTTCCCGCCGTACCTGTACGTCGAGGACGCGCTCACGCTCGGCTCGCCGCACGGCGGCTCCAACTGGTTCACGCTCTTCTGCACGCAGGCCCAGTGCGCGCAGATGCGCATGGGGTCGAGCTTCCTGGTCGGCATGGAGAGCACCGCCTGGGAGCCCGACGCGTCCGGAGGAACCGACTGGACGAGCTTCGGCTCCGACAGCGACGAGGCGGTTGCCGCCGACCGGGCCGTCGGCACCAACGGGAGTCGCACCGCGTTCGACTACTTCGGCTCGTGCCACAAGGTCTGGTACACGGCCGTCAACAACATCAAGCACTCGGGCTACATGAACGACACGTCCGATGCCCAGGACGCCGACGCCTACTACGAGCCGGGGTCGTGCTTCACGAACTCGATGACGTTCCTCGGCTCGTTCCGGCACGTCGTCCGGCAGGCCGACCTCGCGCTGTCCTCGGCATCGTGGTGATCTGAGCGAAGGTCGCGTGGAGGGACTGCCGGGACGGTCCCGCCCGGAGCGACTGCGTCCGAGCCGACGGTAGTTTGCGCGGCCGGGCATCGGTGCGCGCCCGGATGCCGCTCGACGGTGGCCCTGGGAGCGTTGGCGGGCAATGCTCGCTGCTGCGACATGGAAGTACGTGAGCGCGGCGATCACTGCGGCGGTGGTCGTCGTCGTGACGGTCGTGGCGCTGTCGGCGTCGCAGGCGCGCGCGACGCTCCCTGGCGCGCGCGAGGTGGTGGGTGCCGCGGGCGGGAGCGCGACGCGGTACGAGCAGATCTCCGCCGGGTACAGGCATTCGTGTGCCCTGACCCATTCCGGGATGGCCGTCTGCTGGGGCTCGAATGCCGACGGCCAGAGCACGGTCCCAGCGGGCACCTACACGCGGATCTCCGCCGGGGGATACCACTCGTGTGCGCTGACGAAGGCGGGGAAGGCCGTCTGCTGGGGCAGCGACCTGCATGGGCAGAGCCGGGCTCCGGCAGGCACGTACACGCAGATCTCCGCCGGGTACCGGCATTCGTGTGCGCTGACCAGGGCAGGGAAGGTCGTGTGCTGGGGCGAAGCTCGCTTCGGGCAGACCCGGGTTCCGGCGGGCAGGTACGTGCAGGTCTCTGCCGGGACCTTCCACTCGTGTGCACTGACGAAGGCGGGGAAGGTCGTGTGCTGGGGGAGCAACGACTCCGGGCAGAGGCGGGTTCCGGCGGGCAGGTACACACAGGTCTCTGCCGGGACCTTCCACTCGTGTGCCCTGACGAGGTCGGGGAAGGGCGTCTGCTGGGGCTGGAACGGTTGGGGGCAGCGCAGGGTTCCTGCGGGCACCTACGCGCGGATCTCCGCCTCGGGCGCGCATTCGTGTGCGCTGACCACAGGTGGGAAGGGCATCTGCTGGGGCAACAGCGGCTGGGGCCAGACCAAGGTTCCGGCGGGCAGGTACACGCAGATCTCCGCCGGGGACAAGCACTCGTGCGCAGTGACCAAGGCCGGCAAGCCGGTCTGCTGGGGTGACGACGAGGACGGGCAGAGCACGGTTCCTGCGGGCACCTAGACCCACGAATCTCGAGACGACGAAACCCTCCGCCCGGCAGGGGGTCCTCGAGTTCGATGCACTCTCCTGGGTGGCAGGGTCGGGACGAGTCGAAGCACATGAGAGAACTCGTCTCACGGTGTCCGCGAGGGCCTCGGTCAGGTGCCGACGTAGGCCGCGAGGTG
>JADGPM010000153.1 GCA_017882425.1 Solirubrobacteraceae bacterium | reverse complement strand
GCCCGCACGACGAACTCGTGGTGCTCGGTCCCGAATCGCTCGGCGACCGCGCGTGCGTGGGGGAGCTCGTCGTACTCCTCCTGCTCGAAGCCGATCGAGAACGTGCGCACGGGGCCGGTCGCCGCCTCGGCCATCGCCGCGACGACCGCCGTCGAGTCGACGCCACCCGACAGGAACGCGCCGACCGGGACGTCGGCATGGAGGCGCCGGCGCACCGCGCGGTCCAGCGCGTCGCGCACGAGCTCGCCGGCCTCGCGCTCGTCGCGCACGTCGACGCGCGCGTCGTGGTCGATCGCCCAGTACGGCGCGATCGTCGCCCGGCCGTCCTCGAGCACGAGCGTGTGCGCAGGCGGAAGCTTGCGGACCGCGGCGAACGCGCTGCGCGGCTCGGGCACGTACGTGAACGTGAAGTAGCCGTCGAGTGCCTGGAGGTCGAGCTCGCGCCCGACCTCCGGGTCGCGCATGACGGCGCCGATCTCGGACCCGAACGTGAGGGCGCCGTCGCGCAGCGCGTAGAGCAACGGCTTCTTGCCGAGGCGGTCGCGGCCGAGGACGAGGCGACTGCGGCGTTCGTCCCACAGCGCGAACGCGAACATCCCCGCCAGCAGTTCGACGCAGGCCGGGCCATGCTCCTCGTACAGGTGCGCGATGACCTCGGTGTCGCCCTCTGAGCGCAGGACGTGCCCGCGGCGCAACAGGCCCTGGCGCAGCTCGCGGTAGTTGTAGATCTCGCCGTTGAGCACGACGACGACGCTGCCGTCCTCGTTCGTCATGGGCTGGTCGCCCGTCTCCAGGTCGACGACGCGCAGGCGCTGGATCCCGAGGCCGATCGGCCCTGCGACGTGCATGCCGCGCTGATCGGGGCCGCGATGCTCGATCGCGCCGCACATGGCGCCGATGAGGTCCCGGGGAACCCGCTGCCCATCCCATCGCGTCTGGCCGGTGATTCCGCACATGTCAGGTCGTCTTCCTGGCGTAGGGCCCGTGGGGCGGGCGGCGCAGACCGAGCGCGACCGCAAGGCCCGCGGCCTCTGCGGCGGACCGCTCGCGGGCGGCGCCGGGCCGCAGGACGCGCGGGGACAGCACGATCAGGCGCACGGCGTGGCCGAGCCCGAGTGCTGCGCGGATTCCGAGCGCTCGCCCGTGGCCGTAGTGCTTGCGGGCGAAGAGCAGCCGCGAATGCGTGAGCTGGGCCATCATGTCGCCGCGCCAGCGCCTTCCGGCGTGGTGCGTCACCTCGATGACGGGCAGATGGGCGACACCCCAGCCCGCCTGGCCGAAGCGCCTGCACCAGTCGATCTCCTCGGAGTACAGGAAGAAGCGCTCGTCGAGCGGGCCGACATCGGCGATCGCCTCGCGACGCGCGATCAGGAACGCCCCGACCAGCCAGTCGGCGGGACCCTCGACCGCGTAGCGCGCAGGACGCGTCTCGGGCTCCTGCAGCGTGCGTCCCACGGGCCAGCGCGATGCGAAGAGCGCCTCGCCGAGGTCGCGGACGGGCGTGGGAAAGCGGCGGATCGAGGGTTGCAGTGCGCCGTCAGATCCGCGCTGCACGACGCTCGCCAGGCCGAGCTTCGGCCGCTCGTCCATGGCGGAGACGAGCTGCTCGAGGTCGCCCCGAAGCACCTCGACGTCCGGGTTCAGCAGGAGCACGTAGCGACCTCGGGCGCGGGCGAGTCCGAGGTTGTTGGCGGCGGCGAACCCGCGATTCGGACCGCGGACGAGGTCGGCGTCGGGGAACGCGCGCGCGATCGCCTCGGGCGTGTCGTCCGGCGAGCCGCTGTCGACGACGAGCCACTGGCAGTTCAGTGCCCCGGTTGCGCCGCGGGCGGAGCGCAGCGTCGCGAGCGCGAGGTCGCGGCCGCCGTGGGTGACGACGATGACGCTGAGGTCGGGGCGGCTCCGCGGCTCAGGGCCGGCGCTCGTCGCGTCGCCGGAGCGTGCCGTGGCGGTGCTCATCGCGCGGGCACCGCGTCGCGGGCCGGCCGCCCGGGCCGGGCGCGCACCGTCGCCGGCCCGATCGCCGGGGAGGCGGCCACGGTCGCCATGGCGGCGACGACGACGAACATGTACGGCGCCTGGCGGAACGACATCGCGTCGAACAGGGCGCTGGAGATGCCGTACGCGGCGCAGGCGGCGGTCGCGGCCAGCGCCGGGGAGCCGCGCGTCGGGTCGCCGCTGCGGATGGCGCGGTGCGCGACGACCATCGCGGCGATCACCATGCCCATGTACGCGAGCAGGCCGAGGACGCCCGTCTCGAGCAGCTGGCCCAGATACTGGTTGTCGAGGATCCGGAACTGGTCCGGCTTCCCGACGATGTCGCGCGATGCGTACCCGAGCCCGAGGACGGGCCGGGCGAGGACGTCGGGCTTCAGCGCCCCGTAGTCCGACGTGCGCCCGGCCGTCGAGTCGGTGTTCCAGACGTTGAGGAGCTCGTTCGCCGTCCCGAGCGCGCCCGGCGCGACGACGTGGATGGCGAGCATTGCCACGACCGCGAGCGGGATCAGCCGCACGATCGCGCGGGGCCGGTAGCAGGCGATCACCAGGAGCGCGAGGCCCGGCGCGATGATCGCCGTCTTGCGCTCCGTCGAGAGGGCGGCGGCGATGATGAGCGTCGCGGCGATCCCGTAGATGAGCTTCCCGCGCGTCGCGCGGGCGTCGGTGAGCCCGACGACCGCGAACGGGAAGGCGATCGCGAACATCGTCGCGATCGCGAGCCCGTGCGCGGTGGGCCCGACGATCGACGGGCGGTCCATCCGCGTGGGGTCGGGATGGATCACGGTCGGCGAGGGGAGCACACTGAAGACGTGGGCGAGGAGGGCGTGCGCCACCTCGTACGGGGCGTTGTATCCGGTGCGCCGCTCGATGATGACCAGCACCGCGGTGAGCGACGCGAGCCCCACGAGCAGCTTCGAGAATGCCGGCAGCTCCTCAGGTCGCATGGCATGGATCGCGAACCAGGCGAAGATGCCCAGGAACGCGAGCACCACGAGACCGTTCTGGGCGAACCGGTAGTCGCCGCCGAGCACGATCGACCGCGCATTGACGAGCACGCTCAACAGGGCGACGAGCCCGAAGGCGCTGAACGCGAGCACGAAGCCCATCGGCCGTCGCTCGCCAGGGCGCAGCGCGGAACCGGCGGCGGCGGTGACGAGCAGGATCCCGACGAGCAGGATGCGGTCGAGGGTCGGGTCGAAGGGCAGCGAGACGCGGGCCGCGATCGCGTCGACCGGCAGCAGCCAGAGCACGGCGAGGAACAGCGCCAGCAGCCACGGCGCGGCCCGGCCGGTGTGCGGCCAGAGATCGTCACCCCGCTCGGCGCCGGGCGCGCGGGTCACGGCGGCGTCCATGGCCTGTCTCAGACCTCCAGGTGCTCCGGGCGCCGCTCGCGCCCGGCCTTGCCGATGCGCTCGCGGTGGGCCGCGTCCTCGGCGGCCCACGCCTCGAGCTCCGGCTCCACGTCGTCGTGCGAGTCGCCGACCGGGTCCGCCCCCGGCGCGGCGTCGCGCGAGCGGCCGACGGGGTCCGCCGTCGGCGCGGCGTCGTGCTCCTGCGCCGAGACGATGCGCCAGTTCCGCACGAGGCGCGTGCCGATGAGCAGCGCCGCACACCAGAAGATCACGATCCCGAGCCAGGCGAGGAGCGCGATGCGGGTGTTCGTCCCGGGGTCGACGACGGAGCCGTACGCCGGCCCGAGCTGCCGGATCCGGACGCGCTGCAGCGCCGGGATCTGCTGCTGGTCCTGGAGTGCCTGGATGTAGGTCGACAGGCCGCGCGCGGCGCCGTCGGCCAGGCGGATGGCGCCGGCGGTCGTCGGGGCCTGTGCGTAGATCGTCACGATCGGCAGTCCCGAGGTCGACTGGAAGAGCAGCCGATAGGGCGAGCGCTCGCCGATGAGCTGTCCACCGCGGGTGTCGGCCGTGGGCTCCTGGACCGAGCGCGGCTCGGAGGGATCGACCGGGCCCTGCGCGAAGATCTCCCGCGGGTCGATCCGGGCCTGCACGCCGATCTGCTGCAGGGCCGCCGGGCTCGTGAGGAGTCGCGAGAAGATGCTGGCGCGTGCGATCAGCGGGTTGAGGTCGCGGTTCAGATCGGCGATCGAGGACGCCGGCGAGTCGACGAGCACCTGCGAGCGGGCGGTCGAGTACTGCAGGCTCGAGTTGTTGCCGTGCACGACGAGGGCGACACCGGTCGCGATCGCCACGCCGGCGAGCACGGCCCAGCGCCTGCGCCACAGCTCGATGAGGATCTCGATGAACGACATGCCGTCTCCCGGGTTGCGCCCGCCCCTGTGGCGAGTGTCCTGCCCATGCAACGGGCGCCGCCGCTGGAATTTGCGCCCGCGCGCAAGTGGGTGGACCGGCCGCGCGTAGATGGGGCGTGACCGATGCCGCGATGCTCCCAAGGCCCCTCCTCGCGCCGCGCGCGGCGGCGCGCCGCGCCAAGCGCCGCGCGCGCGTGCTGCTGCGGCCCGGCGACCGTGCGTTCGAGCGCAACCGCCGCCGGCTCGCCGACCGCCACCTGCGCGGCGCGGGCCTCGAGATCGGCGCGCTGCACCTGCCCCTTCACGTTCCACGGGCCACGCGCGTGCGCTACGTCGACCGGATGGACGTCGCGGCGCTGCGCCGCCACTACCCCGAGCTGCGCGACCTCGACCTCGTCGAGGCGGACGTCATCGACGACGGCGAGACGCTCGCGACGGTCGAGGCGGGGTCGGCCGACTTCGTGATCGCCAACCACTTCATCGAGCACACACAGGATCCGATCGGGACGCTCGCGAACCATCTGCGGGTGCTCCGTCCCGGGGGGGTCCTGTACCTCGCGGTCCCGGACAAGCGCCTGACGTTCGATCGCGATCGCGAGATCACTCCGCTCGAGCACGTCGTGCGCGATCACGTCGACGGGCCGGACTGGTCGCGGATGATGCACTTCCGCGAGTGGGTCCGCCACGTCGAGGGCAGGCCGCTCGACGAGGTCGAGGCGCGCGCGGCGCAGCTGGAGCGCGAGGACTACTCGATTCACTTCCACGTCTGGACCCCGGACGCGTTCGCCGAGCTCCTGGTCCACGCCCGCACGCAGCTGGGCCTGCCGCTCGAGCTCCAGGCGCTCGAGCGGAATGCCCACGAGTTCGTGGTGATCCTGCAGCGCGCGTGACGCGGCCGGCCGCGCCTCCCGCCGCGCGGTGGCTCGGCGCCCGACCGCGCTCCGCTCAGAGCGTCTCGGCGCGCGACCCGGCGGCGACCCGGCGCTCGAGCATCCCGAGGAGCCGCTCGCCGATCAGCGCGAGTCCCACGGCCACGACCGGCAGGAGCACGAGCTCATACCGGTAGGCGGAGTACGTGGGCCCGAGCACGAGCAGCGCGAGGTAGCCGAGCGGCATCGCCATGACCATCGCGAGCCACGGCTCACGCCGGTCGCGGCGGGAGGTCAGCAGGGCCACGCCGGCGATGCCGGCGAGCAGCGCGGCAACGGTCAGCGCGTTGCCGGACATCGAGTGGGCGTAGCGGCTCAGCATGTGCGAGAACGTCGCCGGGTAGTGGTCGGCGATGAACGACCACGTGCTCTGCGGCGGGACCGTGAGGTCGTTCACGACGAACGCCAGCGTTTCACGCACGCTTCCGCCGAAGATGGCCGGGGCCGGGAGCGACGCGAGGAACCCGGTCGCCGCGAGCAGCGCGCCGCGCCTGGAGCGCAGCAGGACCGCCATCGTCGCCGCAGCGAGGACGAGGATCAGCGTGGTGTCGCGCGTGAACGACAGCGCGAGCACCGCGGCGATCCACCACGGCAGTGCGCGTGGCCCGCGGTCCAGCACGCGCCGCGCGCCCAGCAAGCCGCACAGGAGCAGCGCGACACCCCAGCTGTCGGTGAGCGGGATCACGCTCCACGACCGCGTCGCCGGCAGCGCGAGCAGCACGAGGGACACGACCGCCGCGACGACGCCGGTGAACCGCCGGCGCAGCAGCAGGAACAGGAGCGGGCCGATGGCCACATAGCCGAGCAGCGAGAGGATCTGCAGCGAGCGGGCGCCGAAGACGGGCTCGAGTGCGGCGGCGGCCGCGGGCAGCGTCCAGCGCCGCCGGTAGAAGCGGGCGTTGTAGTCGACCCAGTGCGGATCGGTGAAGCGCCGCGGCTCCCCGGGCTCGTCGGCGTCGTGCGTGCGCACGAACGTGCTCAGCGGCCCGGTGAACAGCTCGCGCCGAGCCTGTTGGACGGGCACGCCGCGCAGTTCGAGCGCCTGGGAGCGGTAGTACAGCGAGTCGGCGTCCCACGTCAGCGACGTGACCGAGCGCCCGAGCTGCGGGGCCATGCTCAGCGCGGCGATGATCGCGATGAGCAGGCACACGAGCGCGGGCCGGCGATCGAACGCCTCGAGCAGACGCTTCAGCCGATCGGCTGGAGGTGTGGTTGGAACGGTGTTCCCCGCGGATGCGGGCGGACCCGTTCGGGTCGCAGGCGTCGCCATGGGAAACACAACGCCGGGAGACCCGACATCTCGCACACGAAGCAGCTGCCGGGGAAACGCCCCGCCCGAGGGGGAGAAATCTGCCCCTTGAGGACGACCCGCCGGTGGCATCCTCGACGCTGGACTATTGGGCCCGGCCGGATGCCGGCACTCGACACCACTGAGGGGAATCGATCACCACGCGTACGACGCTCAGGATCTGGCTCATCGGGATCCTCATGGCCGCGCTCCTGGCGCTGGTCCTGCCCGTCGGCGCGAGCGCGGCGACGTGCCCGAACGCAAACCCCGTCGTCAACGAGAACCAGTGCCAGGGTGCCGGCACGACGAGCTGGCACCTGACGAACTTCAACGCGAACGGCGTCGCCGGGTTCGCGACGCGGCCGAGCTTCAACCTCGGCAGCCCGGTGCCGCTCGCCATCGGGAGCTTCTCGCAGAAGGACGCCGCGGTCGACATCTGGGTCTACCGTGTCGGCTGGTACGGCGGCACCGGCGCGCGACTGGTGAATTCGGCTACGAACGTCCCGGTCGGCAACTCGCTCACCTGCGACAATCCGCAGCCGCTGGGGCAGCCGGCGACGGGCCTGACGGACTGCTCCAACTGGAGCACCACGTACACGATTCCCGCCGGTGCGCTCCCGGCCTCCGGCGTCTACGTGGTTCGGATCAAGGGCCGGACGACGGGGTACGACAACCAGATCGTGTTCGTCGTGCGCGACGACGCCAGGACGCCCAAGGCGCCGGTGATCTTCAAGCTCGCCACGGCGAGCTACCAGGCGTACAACGCCTTCGGCAACAAGTCGCTCTACGACTTCAACTCGCAGGGCTCGAATACGGTGGTCGGAACCCCCCGCGCCGCCAAGGTCTCGTTCGCCCGGCCCATCCAGGACACGGAGCAGAACCCCAACTGGCTCTTTCACGGGGACTTCCAGCTGATCTCCTGGTTGGAGCGCCAGGGGTACGACGTCTCGTATACCGAGAGCCAGTCGATCGCCCAGAACCCGAGCCAGCTCCTCGGGCACAAGGTCGCCGTGGTCAGCGGCCACGACGAGTACTGGTCGGGTGAGGAGCTCCAGGCCTTCAAGGCCGCGCGCGACGCCGGCGTCAGCATCGCCAACTTCTCGTCGAACACCTCGTACTGGAAGATCCGCTACGAGGACAACGGTCGCACGATCGTCTGTTACAAGACGGTCCAGGGCGCCGGGGGCAACGGTGTGCTCGGCGTGAACGACCCCGGGCCCGACGGGGTGGTCGGCACCGCGGACGATGCGCTCGGCGCCGATGGCATCGCCGGCACGGCCGACGACCATCCCGAGAACGCCACGACGTCGTTCCGCGACGACGGCGCCGCGCCGGGCAGCGCCGGCGCCCCGCCGGCGGGGCGCGTCGGCCCGAACACCCCGGAGAACGCGCTCTGGGGCGTCATGTACGTCGGCGACAACGACTCGTACTCCTATCAGCTGGCGGTCCCGGCGGCGAACGGACAGAACGAGTTCGCCGCGGACCGGATCTGGCGACGCACCGGCATCCCGTCGACGGGTGCGACGGTGGGCCACAACCTCGTCGGCTGGGAGTGGGACGCGATCCCGACCCAGCCGCAGTACCTCGCCCAGCAGCCCGCCGGCGTGACCCGCCTGACCGAGACGAACACGCTCGCGACGGGCGTGAACTTCCTGCAGGACGAGGGCCGGGTGTACGCCAGCACCCCGCCGCCGGGCCAGCCGGCCGTCGCCCAGGCCGCGAAGTACCGTGCCGCAAGCGGCGCGCTCGTGTTCAGCGCCGGGACGAATCAATGGGCCTGGGGCCTCGGACCGCACTGGCTGGACGATCCGGGCGCCGGCACGACCTACTCGGACGCCGCGCTCGACTCGAGCGATCCCCGGATCCAGCAGGCGACCTACAACGTGCTCGCGGACATGGGTGTGCAGCCGGACACGCCGATCGGGATCACGCCGGACGGCGGCAACCAGGCGCCGACCGCCTCGTTCACGGTGACGCCGAGCCCCGCGCAGGTCGGGCAGCAGGTGTCCTTCGATGCGAGCGCCTCGACTGACGTGGACGGCACGATCGCCAAGTACGAGTGGGACCTCGACGGGAACGGCACCTACGAGACGAACACCGGCTCGACGCCCACCGTCACGAAGACGTACAACGCGACCGCGACGCTGACGATCGGGGTACGCGTCACCGACAACGGCGGCGCCCAGAGCACGGCGACACGCACGCTGCGCATCGCCGCGCCGATCACCGGGGCGTACGGCCAGGCCGTGGTGTCGACCGCCGGCCTCGAGCACTACTGGCGCCTGGACGAGCCCGCCGGCCCGACGTTCGCGGACTCCTCGGGCGTGGCGAACGCGTCCGCCACCTCAACGGGCGTGGGCTACGGCATTGCGGGTGCACTGTCCGGCGGCTCCAACGCGGCGGCCTCGTTCAACGGGATCACGGGCGCGGCGTCCGCGCCCGTCGACCTCTCCGGCGCGACCAAGCTCACCGTCGAGTTCTGGCTG
>JADGPM010000152.1 GCA_017882425.1 Solirubrobacteraceae bacterium | reverse complement strand
TAGGCGCTACCCCCGCCCGAGCACCGCCATCGCGGCGTTGTGCCCGGGGATCCCGCTGACGCCGCCGCCGCGCTGCGCGCCCGCGCCGCACAGCAGCACGCGCTCATGAGCGGTCTCGACGCCCCAGGTGCCGACGTGCTCCTCGCTCGCCGCGAACGGCCACGACAGGTCGCGGTGGAAGATGTGCCCGCCGGGGAGCGCGACGTCGTGCTCGAGGTCGACCGGTGTCCTCGCCTCGATGCAGGGCGCGCCGTCCGGGCCCTCGAGCAGGCAGTCGCGCAGCGGCTCGGCCAGCACGGAGTCGACCGAGGCCAGCACCGCCTCCAGCGCCCGGGCGCGCGCCGCGTCGTTGTCCGCGCGGAACAGCTCGACGGGCATGTGCAGCGCGAACAGCGTCATCGTCTGCGCGCCGCTGCGCTGGAGCTCCGGGCCCAGGATCGAAGGGTCGGTGAGCGAGTGGCAGTAGACCTCGCACGGCACGACGGACGGGATCCGCCCTGCCGCGGCCTCGCCGTGCGCGCGCTGGAGCTGTTCATAGCCCTCGTTGATGTGGAACGTGCCGGCGAACGCGTCGCGCGGATCGACGTCGTGGTCGCGCAGGCGCGGCAGGCGGCCCAGCACCATGTTCACCTTCAGCTGCGCGCCCTGCGGCGGTGGCCCGGGCTCCTCGCCGAGCAGGCGTGCGAGCGTCGCCGGCGGCGCGCCGCACAGCACGTGCCCGGCCCGGACCTCCCCGGCCCCCGAGGGGCCGGCGAAGCGGACCGTGCCGTCGGGGTCGATCGCCGTCGCCTCGGTGCCCGTCAGGATCTCCGCGCCCGCGGCGCGCGCGGCGCCCTCGATGGCTTCGGCGACGGCGCCCATCCCGCCGACCGGGACGTCCCACGCGCCCGTGCCGTTGCCGATCAGGTGGTAGAGGAAGCAGCGGTTGGCGAGCAGGTCCGCTGCGCCGAGGTCGGCGAAGGTTCCGATCAGCGCGTCGGTCGCCACGACGCCGCGCACGAGGTCGTCGTCGAAGGCCGCGAGGATGCCCTCGCCGATCGGCCGCTCGAACATCAGATCCCAGATCTCGTCGTCGCCGACACGCGCCCGCAGCGCGTCGCGCGAGGTCAGCGGCTCGGTCAGCGTCGGCGCCAGGACCTCGGCCATCCGCTGCACGCGCCCGTAGAAGGCGACCCATGCCGCGTGGGCGCGGTCGTCGCCCGTGAGCGCGCGAAACGAGCGTGCCGTGCGCTCCGCGTCGTCGCCCACGACGAGCAGTCCGCCCTCGCCGGACGGGGTGTACGACGCGATCCGCCGGCGTTCGAGCTTCAGCCCGAGTCCCAGATCGCGCACGACGCTCGCCGGCAGCAGGCTCACGAGGTAGGCGTAGCGTGAGACTCGCGCGGGGACGCCCGGGAAGGGCTCCTGGGAGACCGACAGGCCGCCGACGTGGTCGAGGCGCTCGAGGACGAGCGTCCGGCGGCCGGCGGCCGCCAGGTAGGCGGCCGCGATCAGGCCGTTGTGCCCGGCGCCGACGATGACGGCGTCGTAGCTGCTGTGCGTCGTCGTGGCCACCCCGGCACCGTAGCGCCGGGGTGCCGCGCGCGATCTACGGAGCCGTCTGGTCGCGCGCCGCGCGGAACAGCTCGGCGAGCTCGGGGCTGATGCTGTAGTCCGTGCCCCCGTCCTCGCGCGCCTCCGCGGTGATCGGGAACTCCTTGCCGAGCTTGCTCGCCCAGCGCCCGGGCCAGGCGAGGATGCCGACGACGCCATGGGCGCCCTTGTCGAGCTTCAGGCGCGAGGCGAGCTCGTTGCCGGCGTGGCGCACTCCCGGGTCGTCGATCAGGAGGTCGAACAGCTCGCGCGCCGGATCGGACAGGCGGCCGTAGAGCCAGCGGGCATCCTCGAGGTCCTCCGCCGTCCAGGCGGTGCGCTCGTGGTGCCCGAAGCCGGGGCCGCCGTGCCCGCGGCCGCGGCCGCGCGGGCCACGACCGAAGCCGCCGCGCAGGTGGCGCGGCGGCTCGGTCCCCGCCGGCGAGCTGAGGAAGTGGGCGAACCAGAGGTAGAACTCCGGCACCCGCTCCTCGGGCACGTCGACGGTGATCTGCTTGTCGGTCACGCGCTCTGCGGCGTGTCCGTGGGCTCCTCGTACCGGCCGTGGCCGGTACCGTGCCCGTGGCGTCCGGGACCGTGACCGCCACAGCGGCCGCCGTGGCGCCCGCGTCCGCGCCTGCCGCGCGGCCCGCGACGCAGGTCCTCGTTGCCGACCTGGTTGTCCCAGTGCTGGGCCATCTCCAGGAAGCGCTGGTGGAAGCGCTCGAACTGCGCGACGCGATGTGCCGGAACCTGCACGGTCACATCGACCGTCGTGCCGGGCTCGTTGCCCGGGTCCTGCTGGGGAGTTGTCTCTTCGGTGGACATATGGACTCCTTCGTTCGTGTGTACGAGGAGTATAGCTTAGTATTTACTCCTGTCAAGAGTGTCTTACTAGCTCCTACTGGTAGTCGTAGAAGCCCTTGCCCGTCTTGCGGCCGAGCCTGCCCGCAGCGACCATCCGCTTCATCAGCGGCGGCGGCGCGTACTCCGGCTGCTTGAACTCCTCGTACAGGCTGTCGCAGACCGCGTAGAGGACGTCCAGGCCGATGAAGTCCGCGAGCGTCAGCGGCCCCATCGGGTGCCCGGCGCCGAGCTTCATGCCCTCATCGATGTCCTCCCGGGTGGCGAACCCGTCCTCGTACATGCGCACGGCCGCCATCAGGTACGGGACGAGCAGCATGTTCACGATGAAGCCCGAGCGATCCTTCGTACGGATCGCCGTCTTGCCGATCTGCGCGGCGAACGCGAGTGCGGTGTCGACCGCCGGCGGCGCGCTGTCCAGGCCCACGACCACCTCGACGAGCCTCATGACGGGCACCGGGCTGAAGAAGTGCAGACCGACCACGCGCTCGGGGTGCGCCGTCGCCGCCGCCAGCTGCGCGATCGGGATCGACGACGTGTTCGACGCCAGGATCAGCGCGTCCGGGAGCGTCGCGTCCATCCGCGCGAAGACCTCGGCCTTGACGGCCGGGTCCTCGACGATCGCCTCGACGACGACCTGGGCCGGCGACAGCGCCGCAAGATCCTCGGTCCAGGCCACGCGCTCGATCAGGGCGGTCCCCTCCTGCTCGGAGAGCTTCCCGCCGCTGATCGCGCGGGCGACGGACTGCTCGATGCGCCCGCGCGAGCGCTCGAGCGCAGCCGTGCCGGGCTCGTAGACGTGAACCGCGAGGCCCGCGCGCGCCGCGGACTCGGCGATGCCGGAGCCCATGAATCCGGCGCCCACGACACCGACCGTCTCAATGCTCGTCATGAGCCGATGCTCTCACGCGCGCCCCCGGCACTCCAGCGGAGGCCCGCGAGATCCCGAAGGACGGGGGAAACCACCGTTGACGGCGTCCGGATGAGCGATCACACTCGCGCCCCTTGTGACGCACACGATCCGACTTCCGGCCATCGCCGCCCTGGCGACCCTCGCGCTCGCCTTCGCCTCCGGCTGCGGCGGGACGTCGACGTCCCCCGCCGACAGCGTCAGGTCGACCTGGAAGAAGGCGGCGACGGCCGCCGTCGACGGGCAGGGCACGGCCTTCTGCGCGCTGGCGACCGACGCCGGCAAGCAGAAGATCACCGCCCGGACGCAGCTCCCGTGCGAGGACAGCATCCGTCTGCTGGCCTCCCGTCTGAGCAGTGCCGACAAGGCTGTGATCCACGACGCGAAGATCACGAAGGTCACCGTCAACGGGAACGACGCGGTCGTCACCTACGCGACGACGCCGACCCTCGCGGGGCTCGGCTTCACCGGCCGCACGACGCTCGTGAAGTCCGGCGGGAACTGGCTGCTGGTCGGCATCTGATGGCGCTGTCGGAGGCCGCGCGCGACGGCGGCGCCGAGGTCCTCGTCGAGGGCGTCACCAAGCGGTTCGGCAAGCGCGTCACGGCGCTGGACGACATCACGCTGCGCGTCGACGCGGGCGAGTTCGTGCTCCTGACGGGGCCGTCAGGCTCGGGCAAGAGCACGCTGCTGAACCTCATCGCCGGGTTCGACCGCCCCGACGCCGGGCGCATCCTCGTCGGCGATGCGTCCGTCGGGGATCTGGACGATCCGGCGCGCTTCCGCCGCGAGACGATCGGCTTCGTCTTCCAGCTGCATCACCTGCTGGCGGGGCTCACAGCCGAGGAGAACGTCGAGGTCCCGCTGATCCCGTCGGTGGCGCGCCGCGCCGAGCGGCTGGAGCGTGCGCGAGCGGCACTGCACGACGTCGACCTCGACGGGCGGCTCACCCACCTGCCCGCCGAGCTCTCCGGCGGTGAGCGCCAGCGGGTCGCGCTGGCCCGCGCCCTCGTCGGCCGCCCGCGGGTGCTGCTGGCCGATGAGCCCACCGGCGCGCTGGACTCGGCGGCCAGCACCGTCGTGCTCGGCCTGCTGGCGGCGCTGTCGCGGCGCTCGGGGACGACCGTGCTGCTCGTCAGCCACGAGCTCGACGCCGCGCAGCACGTCGACCGCGTCGTGACGATGCGGGACGGGGCGATCGTCGGCGAGCGCGCCGGCGGGGCCCGCACCGTCCCTGCGTAGCCCGTCCCCACCTGGATCAGGGTGGGCCGGCCCGGCCCACGCCGCCGGAATGGCGACCTCCCGCCGCGCGTGTGCGGCTATCCCGAAGTGCGGCCGGTAGTTCGTGCGGTTCTCCTGACCCGCCGGTCAGTTCTAGGCTCCGGATGCGCGGATGGATGGACCCCTCCCAGCGAAGGGCCGCCCGGGGCGGCCCTTCGTCGGCGGTGAGCGACCAGCGTCGGGGGGCGCTGGTCGCTCGCTGCCGGGGGAACTGAACCTCCAAGAAGTACGACGACCCCGCATCTCAGCGGGGCCGTCGCCGGTTCGCGAGCGGCCCCACCTTCGGCGAGGGGGTGCTACGGGGCCGCGGGCCGCTGCACCGTACGGGCTCGCGCCTGATCCGATCCTGAATGCTCGCGGCGGCGTGGCGGGGCACCGCCCCGCTCGGGGGGACAGGCTTCAACGAGTCGGCGCCCCCACGATGCCGACAACTGGGCGCGCTGGACGTTCCGACCACCGGGTCAGAACCACCGGGCGAGCGACGGCCCGGCGAACCGACCCGGGGGCGGCGGACCCCCCGAAACGCTTTCTCGACCCGCCGCCCTTGGGCCTCGGCGCGAGCATACGCCCCCGGGCCGCGTTATGGCAACCCGGCGCCAGCGGCCCGCGTCGGACAGTCGGGGGGAGCTGGACGATGGGGCCGCCGGCTGACCGAATCTACACCTGCGCCGATCGTCAGTTGGGCCACGTGCCCGGGAGCCGGGCCCTGCCGCCTGACGCGACGAATCGGTCGCGGTGTCGCGCTGTGTCGCGCCCGCGTCTATCCCAGCGACTGTGCCGGGACCAGCCGGGTGACCCACCAGGCCGGGTAGAGGCTGCCGACCGTCCCCATCGCGCCGGCGACGAGGAACGCCCGCGCGAGCGTCCAGAGCGTGAACTGCGGGGAGACGAGCGTCGAGGCGCCGAAGGCGCGTACCAGCAGCTCCCCGCCGGCGATGCCCAGCGCCACGCCCACCAGCGCGCCGCCGAGGCTGAGCACGAGCCCCTCGCCGAGCACGAGCTGCGCGACGAGGCGCCGCGGCCAGCCGACCGCGAGCAGGAGGGCGAACTCGCTCTTGCGCTCGAAGACCGCCATCAGCATGGTGTTCATCACGGCGATGCCGCCGATGATCAGCGCGAGCGCGACGAACAGCGTCGCGGACTTGCGGACGAGCAGGCTGTTCGTGTCCACCCGCGCCACCTGACCGGGCTGGCTGATCGCCACCGTGCCGGGGAACGTCCGGCCGAGCTGGTCGCCGACCTGCGATGCCCGTGCACCGCGCGCGATCTTGACGGCGATCGTCGTCACGTCACCAGGCCGCCCGCGGATGCGCTCGACGACCGCGAGCGGCAGCGCCGCACCCTGGTCCTCGAACTGCACACCCGCGTGGTAGATCCCGACGATCCGGAAGCTGCCGACCGAGAGCCGCAGGCGGCCGCCGACGTCGAGCCCGAGCTGGCGCGCAGCGCCATCGCCGATGACGGCCTCACGCGCCCCGCGAGGCGGCCGCCCCGCGATGAACACGAGGCTGTGCACGACGAACCCGTCGGGTTCGACGCCGAAGACGAGGAACGACGGCTCCTTGGGCAGCTCCCCGGTGGCGACCGCGATCGGGTCCGCGTCGGCGACCCCCGGCTGGCGCCGCACGCGGGGCACGAGCGACTCCGGCAGCGAGGACGCCGTGAGCTCGCCGACGCCGCCCTGGAACATGCCGAGCTCGGCACCGCCGAGGTTGATGAGGCCGGCCGCGCTGCGATCGATCCCGGCGCTCAGGGCGAGCAGCGCGACGATCGTCGCCACCCCGATCGCGATCCCCAGGCCGGTCAGCACGGTGCGCGCGGGGTGGCGACGCAGGTCGACCAGGATCAGGTGGCGCATCGGCGCGAAGTATCACGACCGCGGGCCCATCGGGTGC
>JADGPM010000151.1 GCA_017882425.1 Solirubrobacteraceae bacterium | reverse complement strand
TCCATGCGCCAGGCCGACGAGTTGTCGACGACGACGGCCCCGCCCGCGACGAAGCGCTCGGCCCACTCGCGCGAGGTCCCGCCGCCTGCCGAGAACAGCGCCAGGTCGTAGCCGCGCACCGACGCGTCGTCGAGGGGCTGGATCTCGCCGTAGCCCTCGAGCACGCGGCCCGCGGAGCGGGCGCTGGCGAACGGCACGATCTCGTCCGCGGCGAAGCCGCGGCGCTCGAGCGTGCGCAGCATGATCTGGCCGACCGCCCCGGTGGCTCCGACGACGGCGACCCTCATGACGCGAACTGCCCGAAGGGCTGCTCGGGGCGGATCGTGTCGTCGCCGCTGAGCTCGAACGCGGCATGGAGCGCGCGCACGGCGTCGGGGACGCGATCGCCGGGGATGACGCAGGAGATCTTGATCGGGGAGGTGGAGATCATCTCGATGTTGATGCCGTGGTCGCCCAGGACGGTGAACACCTTCGCGGCGACGCCCGGGTGGGTCTTCATTCCAGCGCCGATGATCGAGACCTTCCCCATCGACTCGTCGGTCGCGACGTCCCCGATGCCGATCTCGGCCTGCAGCGGCTCGAGCGCGGCGCGGGCGGCGCGCACGTCGTCGCGCGGGACGGTGAAGGACATGTCCGCCCGCGAGCCCTCGGTGATCGGCTCGTTCTGGATGATCATGTCGACGTTGACGTTTGCGTCGGCGAGCGCCGTCGCGATGCGCCCGGCAGCGCCCGGCGTGTCCGGCACGCCCATGAGCGTGACCCGGGCCTCGCCGGTGGAATGGGTGACAGCGGTGATGAGTGGGTGTTCCATGGTCTCCTGCTCCGAGACGACAACGGTACCGGGAGCGTCATCGAAGCTCGATCGGCAGTGGATGCGCACGCCGTGGTTGCGCGCGTACTCGACGCTGCGCAGCTGGAGGACGCCGGCGCCCGAGGCCGACATCTCGAGCATCTCCTCGAAGGAGACGACGTCGAGCTTGCGCGCGTCCGGGACGATCCGCGGATCGGCGCTGAAGACGCCCGAGACGTCGGTGTAGATCTCGCAGACCTCCGCACCGACGGCGGCGGCGAGCGCGACGGCCGTGGTGTCCGAGCCGCCTCGGCCGAGCGTCGTGACGTCCTTGGCGGTGGAGACGCCCTGGAAGCCGGCGACGAGCACGATGTTGTCGCCGTCCAGCGCGTCGAAGATGCGCTCGGCGCGCACGTCGAGGATCCGCGCCTTCGTGTGCGAGGTGTCCGTCACGATGCCCGCCTGGGAGCCCGTGAGCGAGATCGCGCGGTGCCCGAGGTCGTTGATCGCCATCGCGCAGAGGGCGCAGGAGACGCGCTCGCCGGTCGAGAGCAGCATGTCCATCTCGCGCGGGTCGGGGTCCGGCGAGACCTCGAAGGCGTCCGCGACCAGGCGGTCGGTCTCCTTGCCGCGTGCGCTGAGGACCGCGACCACGCGGTAGCCCTCCTCGCGGCGGCGCACGATCCGGCCCGCCGCGCGCTTGAGGCGCCCGGCGTCGGCGACGGAGGTCCCGCCGAACTTCATGACGATCGTGCCCTTGCTCATGCGGTCGCCAAGGATACGAGGCTGCGGACTCCCGGCCGGGATCAGCCGGTCGGGCGCGCGACGGACGGCAGCGTGAGATCGAAGCTCGCACCCGGCTGCACGTCGAGCACGACGAGGTCGCCGCCCATCCGCTGCGCCAGCTCGCGGCTGATGGGCAGGCCGAGCCCGAACCCCGGGCTGCGCTGCCCGGCGAGGCCGCGCTCGAAGCGTCCGAAGATCCGCTCGCGCTCGGCAGCGGCGACACCCGGGCCGTCGTCGCTCACGCGCAGCCAGGCATGCCCGGCGTCGGTCCCGACGGTGAGCGTGATGCGCCCGGCGCCGTAGCTGAGGGCGTTGTCGAGCAGGACCCGGACGATCCGTGCGACCGCCGGGGCATCGGCGAGCGCCCACGTCTTGGGCCCCTCCGGCGTGAGCTCGATCGGGACGCCGGCCTCCCCCGCCCGCGCGTCGAACTCGGTCACGACGGAGGTCGCGAGCTCGTGCAGCTCGAGTGGCTCGCTGCGCAGCTCGATGTCGCCGTCCAGGCGGCTGAGGTCCAGCAGGTCCGTCGTCAGGCGCGCGAGCTGGCGCGACTGCCGCGTGGCCGACGCGGCGCGCTCGCGGGCCTTCGCGACGTCCGGCTCACCGCCGTCCAGGTCCTCCCCCAGGAGCTCGAGCGTCCCCTGCAGCGAGGCCACCGGGGTGCGCAGCTCGTGCGAGGCCGTGCTGAGGAAGGCCTGACGGGCCTGCTCGTCGGCGCTGAGCCGCGCGCGCATCGCCTCGAGCGCACGGGCGACCTGGCCGACCTCGTCGGTCGAGGCGTCGGTCGGGAGCGGCTCGTCGATGCCCTCCTCACCGAGGCGATGGGCGTCCTGGCGCAGCCGCTCGAGGCGCCGCAACAGGCCGTAGCTCAGCGCGATGCCGGCGAGCAGGGCGATCGCCAGCGCGAACGCCAGCGCGAGCGGGAGCCCGCGCCGCACGATCGCGACCGCGGCCTTCGTGTCGTTGAGCTGCTTGCGCAGGATCAGCGTGTAGTGGCGGCCCTCGGCGCTCGCCTGCCGCACGACGACCGCCTCGCCGTTGGTCAGGGTGGCCCGGTTGTGGCCGCTGCGCGCGAAGGCGACGTCCTGCCCGCGCTCGAGGATCCCGGTCCCGGGCGCCGTCCGGTCCGGGTCCGTGTCGACGAGCACCCGGCCGCCGCGGTCGAAGAGGGAGACCCGCGCGCCGGTGCGCCGCTGGAGGCCGCGCGCGATCCGCACCACGGTCGGGCTGTTGGGGCGCGCCTCCGAGCCCGAGAGCTCGAGCAGCGTGGCGCGCTCGGAGCGGGCGGTCTGTGTCAGCGAGCTGAGGCGGTCCTGAGTGAGGCGGTGCTGGAGCTGCGGCACGAGCGCGATGCCGGCCGCCAGCAGCGTCAGTCCGCTCGTGGCGACCAGCGCCGCGGTGAGCTTCCAGCGCAGGCTGATCCGCGAGGGGCGCCCGAAGGCCATCAGGTCCCGAGCCGGTAGCCCGCCCCCCGGACCGTCACGATCATCTCGGGGTCCCCGCCCGCCGCGCCGATCTTGTCGCGCAGGTGGTGGACGTGCACGTCGATGGCGCGCGGATCGCGGAAGGCGTCGTCACCGAAGATCGCGAACAGGAGCTCCTGCCGCGAGCGCAGGCTGCCCTCCGCGGCGAGCAGCGCGTGCAGGACCTCGAACTCGGAGTAGGTGAGCTGCAGCGGCGCCGCGCCGACGCGGACCAGGCGCGAGTCGGGGTCGAGCAGCAGCGCGCCGCTGCGCAGCTCGGCGCCGCGTGTCTCGACGGGGCGCAGCCGGCGCATCACCGCGCGCACGCGGCTGCGCAGCTCGGCGACGCCGATCGGCTTGGTGACGTAGTCGTCGGCGCCCGCCTCGAGCGCCATGACGACGTCGGCCTCGGCGTCGCGTGCGGTGAGGACGAGCACGTGCACGGCGTCCAGACCGGCCGAGCGCAGGCGCCGGCAGACGTCGATGCCGTCGGGTCCCGGCCCCAGGCCGATGTCGAGCAGGACGAGGTCGAACTGCTCCTCGACGAGGAGGTCGAGCGCTGCGGCGGCGTCGGCGGCCGCGGAGACGACGTGCCCGTCGGCGGCCAGCGCACCGGTCATCACGTCGCGCAGGTCGGCGTCGTCCTCGACGACGAGCACGCGCCCGAAGCGCTGATCGGCGCCCGGGCTGCGGATGTCCTGCGCCGCGGTCATGCGCCGACTGTAGCCGCGACGGCTGACGGCGGTCGCGCCGGGACGGCCCATCCCAACCGCATCCCAATCCTGGACGCAACCGACGGCAACCACGTGCTTGGAGCACGGTCAGGCCGCGGTTCGAGCATGCGGAGCACGATCCACCCCAGCAAGGACCCGATGATGCCCGCCGCCGTGATCACCCCGCCGCAGCACCCCCGCAGCCTCGTCGCCTCGACGCGGCTGCGCAGCCTCTCCATCGTGCTGCCGTGCTTCAACGAGGAGGAGAACGTCGCCGGCGCCGTCGCCGAGGCGTCGATCGCCGCCCGCAGGGTCGCGGACACCTACGAGATCCTCGTCGTCGACGACGGCAGCTCGGACCGCACGCGGGTCGTCGCCGAGGCGCTCGCGCTGGCCGATCGCAACGTGCGGGTCGTCGCGCACGAGCACAACCGCGGCTACGGCGCGGCGGTGCGCTCCGGCTTCCAGGCCGCGCGCATGGACTGGATCCTGCTCACCGACGGCGACCTGCAGTTCGACCTCGCCGAGCTGACGGACGTCGCGCCGCTGACGGCCGAGGCCGACTTCGTCGCCGGCTACCGGATCGTCCGCATGGACCCGGTCCATCGCCGCATGAACGCCGCGGCCTGGAACTGGCTCGTGCGGCGCTTCTTCGACGTCGACCTGCGCGACGTCGACTGCGCCTTCAAGCTCATGCGCCGCCCGCTGATCCAGAGCCTCGACCTGACCGCCGAGGGCGCGATGGTCAGCACCGAGCTCGTCGCCAAGGCGGCCGGCCACGGCGCGCGCTTCGCGCAGGCGGGCGTGCATCACCGCCCGCGCGTCGCCGGGGCCTCCAGCGGCGCCTCGCCGCGGGTGATCCTGCGCGCGTTCGGCGAGCTGTTCCGAATCTCCCGCGACATGCGCGCCCAGCAGGCCGTCGCACCGCAGCTCCAGGCGCAGACGACGGCGCTCGGCGCCTGAGCGTGGGCGTCTCGACGCCCACTGTGGGCGGCCGGGCGTTGCGGAGCTCAGCCCGCGACGCCCGCGCCGCGCTGCCCGCGGCGGTGCGGATCGCCGTCCCGGGAGCCGTCGTCGCCCTCGCCGCCGCCCTGCGGCTCGTCGCTCTCGGGAACAGCAGCCCGAACCCGTACTACGACGCCGCCGTGCGCACGATGTCGCTGTCGTGGCACAACTTCTTCTACGGCGTGTTCGCGCCCGGCTCGGGCCTGGCGATCGACAAGCCGCCGGTCGACCTGTGGCTGCAGGTCGCCAGTACGAAGGCGTTCGGCTTCACGACGCCTGCGCTGCTGCTGCCCGAGGCG
This sequence comes from Solirubrobacteraceae bacterium, assembly GCA_017882425.1. Classification (GTDB taxonomy): domain Bacteria; phylum Actinomycetota; class Thermoleophilia; order Solirubrobacterales; family Solirubrobacteraceae; genus F1-60-MAGs163. The sequence goes on along the minus strand of JADGPM010000151.1, from coordinate 10,956 downwards.
CTCGCGGGCACGCTCGCCGTGTTCCTGCTGTTCGACCTGCTGCGCACGCTGTTCGGCTGGGCCGCCGGCGTGGCCGGGGCGCTCGCGCTCGCGGTCCTGCCGATCGCGGTGATCACCGCGCGCAGCGACACGATGGACTCCGTGATGTGCGCGCTGATCCTCGGCGCGGCGGCGCTGATCGCCAGGGCCGCCGCGCATCCGGAGGGGCGTCGCGGCCGGCTGCTGCTCGCCGCCGCGCTGTACGGCCTGGCGTTCGACGTGAAGATCCTCGAGGCGCTGATCGCGCTCCCGGCCCTGCTCGCGCTCTACTGGCTGTCGAGCCCCGACGCCATCGGCGTGCGCCTGCGGCGCCTCGCCGCGATGACCGGCGTGTTCCTCGTCGTCGCCCTGTCCTGGCTGACCGCCGCGTCGCTGGCCCCCGGCGGAGCGCGCCCCTGGTACATCGGCTCGACGAACGGCTCGCCGTGGAACGCGACGTTCGTCTTCAACGGCGTCGACCGCATCATGGGGCCGCCCGCCCACGTGATCCCGCGCCCGACCAGCGGCCTCGTGACCCGCTCACCGGCGACCGCCCGCCAGCACGCCGCCGGGCGCGCCCGATTCAACCGCAACCATGCGGCGGCGCTGAAGCGCCGTCCCGCGGCCGCGGGCCCGGGCCGGCTGCTGGCGAGCAACGCCTCGCTCGACGTGCGCATCGGGATCGAGCTCGCCGCGGCGTGGCTGGCGCTGGCGCTGGCGCTCGCGCTCGGTGCCTGGCGGCGGCTGGATAGCCTCGGCCGTGCCGGGTTCGTGACGCTCGGCGGCTGGCTGGCGCTCGGGACGCTGCTCTTCAGCGTGATGCGGCGCCTGCAGCCGCGCTACTTCGAGGCCTTCACGCCCGCCGTCGCCGGCGGCCTCGGCGTGGGTGTCGTGCTGGGGGCCCAGGCGGCCGCCGCGCGCTGGGGCCGGCCGCGCGCCTGGTCGATCGGGGCCGCTGCCCTGCTCGCCCTCGTCCTGGCCGTGCCGGCGGCGACGTCGATCAGCGCGGTCGCGCGCGGGTCGACGGACTCCGGGCGCCCCGGCGGCATGGCGCCCGGCCGCGTCGCCTCGCTCAGCGCGTACCTGCGCGCCCATCAGGGCGGCGCGCGCTACGAGGTCGCCTCGCTGTCTGCCGCGAAGGCCGGGCCGCTGGTCGTCAAGGACGCCCGGCCGGTGCTGATCCTCACCAGCCTCTACGGCCGGCCCCTGGTCAGCGTGCCGAAGCTGGCGGCGGCCGTCCGCAGCGGCCAGGTGCGGTACGCCCTGGCCGGCGCCAACTGCACACCGAGCGCGGGCGACCGCCTCACGGGCTGCTCGGCCCAGGCCCGATGGCTGCGCGCGCACGGGACCGACGTCAGCCGCGCCGCCGGGCAGCCGAACCGCGGGCTCGTGTACCGGCTCAGTCCTTAGCGGGGCCCGCGAGCGGCGCCCTGGCGTGCCCGCGGAAGAACGTCCAGGTCCGCCACGTCGTCGAGTACGCCCGCGTCCGGGTCCACGCGGGCCAGCTGTGCGGCTCGTGGGCGATCACGTCGTGCACGACGTCGGCCCCGCGCGCGCAGCCGCTCCAGGTCTCCTCGGTCACGTCGGTCGGCATCGCACCGAGAGCGCGTGCGGCCCCCTCACAGCCGTTGATGCGCCGCCACATCGCCAGATAGCCCGGGACGTTGCCAACGTGGGCCGCCCCCTTGCCGACGTACGGGACGACCTCGTCGGCGGCCCCGTGCACCTCGAGCAGCGCGAGCGGCCGCGCGGGACGGCACGGCGGCTGCGTGCCGTAGCCGCCGGCCACCGGGGCGATCGCCGCCAGGCGCCACGCCAGCCGGCAGCCCAGCAGTGCCGTCATGCCGCCGCCGTTCGAGACACCGGTCGCGTACACACGCGAGGCGTCCACGCACGTGAGCCGCTCGACCCGGTCGAGCACCGTGTCGAGGAAGGCGACGTCATCGGGCTTGCCGGGCAGTGCGCCGCTGGTGTTCCAGAACGGGGCCGCGCCCGAGCCGGCGGCGTAGACGACCACGAAGCGCTCCTGGTCGGCCAGGCGGCTGTAGTTCGTCATGCGCTGGAAGTCGTGCGCCGTCTGGCCTGCGCCGCCGAGACCCAGCACGAGCGGGCGCGCCGTCGGCGTCCCGCCCGCGGGCACATGCACGACGATCCGGCGCGGCCCGCTGCCGGCGTCGACGTCGAGCTCGTGATCCCCGGCCCGCACGGCGGCACAGGCCGTGTGCGCGGCAGCGGCCGCGAGCGCCGCGTGCGGCGCGGGCCCGGACTCTCCGCTGGCGGCGCCGACGGTGGCCGCCCCGAGCGCGAGCAGCACGACGAGGACCGCGACCGCGAGGGCCGAAGGACGGATGAAGCGTGGCACTGCTCAGCGGGCAGCGGGCGCGTGGAACACCCAGCGCCGGCTCAGCAGGAAGGTCGTCACGGTCACGACGGGCAGGATGACAGCCTCCCCGGCCATCTGCGGCAGCCCCGCGTGGCCGACCGCCAGCCAGACCCCCAGCGCGTTGAGGCCGAGTCCGACCACCTGCACCAGCACGTAGCGGGTGCCCGTCGCGAGCCCGCCCGATGCACCGTGAAACGTCCAATTGCGGTTCAGGCGGTATCCGTTCAGCGCGCCGGCGGCGAAGCCCAGCGCCGACGCCAGGACCGGCTCCGTGCCGAGCGCGACGAGCGCCGCATAGACCACGAGCGCCACGACGGTGTTCGTGATCCCGACGACGACGAAGCGCGCGAAGCGGCGCACGTCCGTGTCGCGCAGGAACCCGCGCAGGTCGTATGCGCGCGCGCTCACTTGACCGTCCGCTCGGTCAGCAGGTGGTTCGCCCGGCCGATCGCCGTATGACCCGGGACGTACCCGAAGTGATGGATGATGTCCGGCATCTGCGGGATGGCCCCGAGGCCGAGCCACAGGGTGAGCACGATGCAGGCGGCGGTCAGCCAGCGCGTGCGGGCGAGCGCGGCGAACGGCAGCACCCACAGGACGTACCAGGGCATCGTCCAGCCGAGCGTCAGCACGGCGACGAGCATCACGGCGCCGCAGGCGCCGATCATCAGCGAGCGGCGCAGGAGCACCGCGACGCACGCGCCCGCGACGGTGAGGGCCAGCACGACGTGGCAGATCGTCCGCACGAGCGCCGACTGCCCGCCCTGGCCGGCGAGCCATCCGAAGAACTGCGGCACGCTGAGCGGCGTCGTGAGGCGCTCCTGCAGGCTGATCGCCGGCAGGTGGCCGTGGAAGACGAGCCCGATCGTCGCCAGCGTGGCGACGCCCGCGACGGCGGCGCCGACCGCAGCTGCGCGGCGGCGCTCGGAGCCGAGCACGATCAGCGGGGCGAGCACGACCATCGAGAGCTTCAGCGCAGCGGCTCCGATGATCGTGACGCCCGCGCCCACACTCCAGCCGCGCCGCGTGCCGGGCACCGCGCCGCGCACCGCGAGCGCGACCCCCGCCATGACGGCGAGCATCACGAGCGGCTCGTTGTGCGCGCCGCCCAGGCCGTAGACGAGCACCAGCGGGTTCAGGCCCACGAAGGCGAGCGCGCGCTGCGGCGAGCGACCCACCTGCGGTGCGAGCCACCAGACGAGCGCGAGCATCCCGAACTCGGAGAGCATCACGATCGCCTTCCAGGCCCAGTACGCCGTGTGGAGCGGCAGCAGCGCGAGCGGGTACGTGATCAGCGTGAAGAGCGGCCCGTACGGGCTCGGCAGGTGGTGCCAGTTCGAGAGGGCGTACCAGGCGTCGTGCGGGCTTCGCACCGGCAGCACGCTGTAGGGGTCGAGCCCCTGCACCGCGCCCATGCGCCCGTAGTGCAGGTAGTTGAAGAGATCGGTCAGCGACAGCGGCGGGCTGAGGAGGAAGACGACGCCGACGAGCCCGAGCGCCCCCGCCGTCCACGCGACGGGCAGGCGGTCCACGCACAGCGATGCGACGAGCCAGCACGCCAGCAGCGCGATGAGCACGACCACGAGGTCGTGGCGCAGTCGCGCCGGGTCGCTCGAGAGCCCCGGGAGGCGGTGGGCGAGGGGCCCGACGATCCACCCCGCGAAATGGGCGTGCTTCGCCGGCCCGGACAGGATCGAGCGGCGCTCGGTCGCGGCGAGCACGAGCCACAGCGAGAGGCCGACCGAGGCGGCCAGCGACGCGACGCCGACGAGCCTCACAGCCCATCTGCCGGTGAGCGCCGCGATGGCCCGCGGATCGCGGCCGACCGAGATGGCCTGCGTGGTCATGTCAGGGGCTGAGGCCTCACGCCGCTGCCAGGCTCCGCGCCGGGCTCGTCGCGGCGGCGCGCCGGGTCGCAGCCTCGAACGCGAGCACGGGGCGGCGCAGGACGGCCAGCAGGGAGAGCCCGGCGGGAACCCGCAGGCCGAGTGCGACGAGGCGCGCCTCGAGCAGCAGCGGCAGTTCGAGCGCGCGGTCGGCGAACGCCGGCGTCAGCGTCAGGTCCGACCGGGTGGGCGGCGCCGGGCGGCGATTCTGCACGTAGCGCACGGCGGCTGCGGGCGCCAGCGGCAGCATGTTGAAGTACGTGTCGCTCGCGACCTCGTAGCCCGCGGCGCGTGCCGCCCCCAGGAGGTCGGCGCGGCGGTAGCGCCGGTGGTGCTGGTTGACGACGTCGTGATTCGACCACAGCGACGGGTGGGCCGGGACGGTGATGATCGCCGCGCCGCCCGGGCGCGTCACCCGCAGCAGCTCGCGCAGCACGCGCACGTCGTCCGGGGTGTGCTCGATCACGTCGAGGCAGGTGACGACGTCGAACGTCTCGTCGGCGAACGGCAGCTCCTCGACGGCGCCCAGGTGCACGTCGTCGAATCCGCGTCGCCGTGCGGTCTGCACGGCGACCGGGCTGACGTCGACGCCGGCGACGGCGCCGTAGCGGGCGAGCTCCACGAGCGTGCGGCCGGAGCCGCAGCCGGCGTCGAGCAGCGTCGCGGGCGCGGGCAGCCGGAGCCGGTCGAGCTCCGCGCGCAGCACCCTGCGCCGCCCGCGGTACCACCAGTGCCGCTCGTCGTGCGTCAACATCGCGTCCAGCTCGTGGGCCTCCATGAGGACACCATCGCCGTGGGCGCTGAGCCGGTCGGCAACGGCCGGTTGCGCCGTCGCTGCCGTCGTGTTGGGAGCGTGTTGGGCGCTCGCGGACGGGCGGGGTCTCAGACGGCGCGGCGGCCCATGAAGGCCTTTCCGAGCGTCACCTCGTCGGCGTACTCCAGGTCCGAGCCGACGGGCAGCCCGGAGGCCAGGCGGGTGATCGCGATCCCCGGGGCGCGTTCGTGCAGGGCGCGGGCGATGTGCAGCGCGGTCGCCTCCCCCGTCGTCGTGGGGTTCGTCGCCAGGACGACCTCGCGCACGGGCGTCGCGGGCTCCGGCGGCGCGGTGACGCGCGCGTAGAGCTGCTCGAGCTTGAGGTGCTCGGGGTCGATCCCGTCGATCGGCGACAGCGCGCCGCCGAGCACGTGGTAGCGCCCGCGAAACTCGTGCGTGCGCTCGACGGGGATGACGTCACCGGGCTCCTCGACGACGCAGATCACGCCCGCGTCGCGGCGCGAGTCGAGGCAGATCGTGCAGCGCGGGCCCTCGGCGAGGTTGAAGCAGACCTCGCAGAAGCCGATCTTCTCCTTCACGTCACGGATCGCCTCCGCGAGCGCGAGCGCGTCCTCGGGCTCCTGCCGCAGGATGTGGAAGGCGAGCCGCTGCGCCGTGCGCGGGCCGATGCTCGGCAGCTTGCCGAGCTCGGTGATCAGGCGCTGGACGGGGGGAGCGTGGATGCCGGGCGCCCTTCGCCTACATGCCGGGGAGGCCGAGGCCGCCCAGGCCGCCGGTGAGCGGGCCGAGGCGGTCGGCGGCGAGCTGCTGGGCCGCGCGGATGGCCTCGTTGGTGGCCGCGGTGACCATGTCCTGCAGCAGCTCCGCGTCCTCGGGGTCGATCGCCTCGGGGTCGATGGTCACGGACTGCACGGCGAGGTCACCGCTGATCTTCACGGTGACCATCCCGCCGCCGGCGGAGGCCTCGAGCACCTCGTGCTTCAGCTGCTCCTGCGCGGCGACCATGTCCTGCTGCATCTTCTGGACCTGCTTGAGCATCTGCTGCATGTTCGGCTGGGGCATCAGGCCACACCTTCGTCGTTCTGGGCGGGGACCGGCTCGGCGTCCTGCGCCGGCTCGGCCGCGATCTCCTCGGCATCGAACTCTCGCACGATCCGCGCGACCAGCTCGTCGCCGGCCAGCTCGGGCGGCGCGTCCGGCTCGCCGAGGTCGCGCAGCTCGAAGGTCAGCCGCAGGGGCGCGCCGGTGAGCGCGGCGAGCGCCTCGCCGAGCGCCCGGCGGTGGTCGGCGCTCTCAGAGGCCATCCGGCGGTTGAAGCTGTCGTCCTGGGCGAACGCGACCGTCAGCATCGACCCGTCGAGCTCGACCGGACGGGCGTTGCGCAGTGCCGCCGCGAGCAGCGAGAAGTCGGCGCCGATCGTCTCGATCGCCACCGGCCAGATGTCGACGACCTCCTGGAGGGTCAGGCCGGTGCGGGGCGAGACCGGCCCCGCCGCGGGTGCGGGCTCGGGGGCCGGGGGCGCCGGCGCGGGCGGTGGCGCCGCGACGGGCACCGGTGCGGGTGCAGCGGGCACGGCGGCGACGGGTTCCGCGACAGGCGCGGGCGCCACGGCCGCCGGCACGGGCGGGGGAGCCGGCGCCGCCACCGGGCCGCGCTCGGCGGCCGCCTCCAGGCGCGCGATCCGGGCGAGCAGCGCCTTCGTCGACGGGTCGACCTCGGGCGCCGCAGCCTTCACGAGCGCGAGCTCGAGCTGCGTGCGCGGGTCGGCGCCGTCCTTCATCGCGCGCAGCGCCGCGGCGAGCAGGTCCAGCAGCCGCACGACGTCGCCCTCGTCGACGCGGTGGGCCTGCTCGGCCAGCCGCGTGTCGCGATCCGGCGTGACACGCAGCTCCGCGGGCACGGACCCGAGCGTGCGCACGACCAGCAGCTCACGGGCGTGGACCTCGAGGTCGCGCGCGGCGACCGACAGGTCGCGGCCGGTGTCGGCCATGCGCGCGGCCGCCTCCAGCGCCCCGCGGGCGTCGTGCGCGGCGACCGCGTCGAGCGCGCCGAAGAGGACGTCCTCATCGGCGACGCCGAGCACCGCGAGCACGTCCGCCGTGGCGATCCGCGTCCCCGTGAACGTGACGAGCTGCTCGAGCGTGCCGAGCGCGTCGCGGAACGAGCCGGTCGCGTGACGGGCGAGCAGCGCGAGCGCGTCGGGCGCGATGTCGATCTGCTCCTGCTCGGCGACGCGCCGCAGCACGACCGAGAGCTGCTCGACGGTCGGGCGCGTGAAGTCGAAGCGGTGGCAGCGGTCGACGACCGTCGGCAGCACCTTGTTCGCCTCGGTCGTCGCCAGGACGAAGATCGTGTCCGGCGGCGGCTCCTCGAGCGTCTTGAGGAAGGCGTTCCAGGCCTGCGGGGACAGCATGTGCGCCTCGTCGAGGATGTAGACCTTCGAGCGCCCGGAGACGGGTGCGAATGCGACGCTCTCACGCAGCTCGCGGATGTCGTCGACCGAGTTGTTGGAGGCCGCGTCCATCTCGATGACGTCCAGCGACGTCGCGTTCTGGATCGCCACGCACGACGCGCAGACCCCGCAGGGCTCGATCGTCGGCCCGTGCTCGCAGTTCAGGCAGGCCGCGAGGATCTTGGCCATCGACGTCTTCCCCGTGCCCCGCGAGCCGACGAACAGGTAGGCGTGATGGACCTTCCCCTGCTCGATCGCGTTGCGCAGCGTGCGCACCACGTGCTCCTGTCCGACGACGTCCGCGAAGGTGCGGGGGCGGTGACGGCGATAGAGCGAAGGGCCTGCGGACACGGGCTGCCGAATATAGACACCTCCCCGGCGCGGAGCGGGGCGGCGACGGGGTCCTGGAAGTAGTGTGCGCGGCCATGGACGAGGCCCTGCTCGAGAACCTGCTGGAGTGGCTGCGAATTCCCTCGATCTCGACCGGCGAGGGCGAGCCCGCCGACCTGCGCCGGGCGGCCGAGTTCGTCGTCCGGCTCGTGCGCGAGGCGGGCGGCGAGGCCGACCTCGTGACGGTCGGCGACGGCAACCCGCTCGCGGTCGGCGAGCTGCGCGCCGGCGACGCGGACGCCCCGACGGTCCTGATCTACGGCCACTACGACGTGCAGTCCGTCGGCCCGGTGGAGGCCTGGACGACGCCGCCGTTCGAGCCGCAGGTCCGCGACGGGCGCCTCTACGGGCGCGGCACGTCCGACGACAAGGGCAACTTCCTGCCGCTCCTGCACGCCGCCTGCGCACTCGCGACCTCCGGCGAGCTGCCCGTCCACGTGCGCGTGCTCGTCGAGGGCGAGGAGGAGGCCGGCGGCGAATCCGTGGCCGCATGGGTACAGGCCGACGAGCGCGGCGCCGATGCGGTGATCGTCTTCGACAGCGGTATGGAGGACGCCGCGACCCCGGCGATCACCGTCGGGCTGCGCGGCGTCATCGCGGCGCACGTCACGGTCACGGCCCAGCCGCGCGACCTGCACTCCGGCATGTACGGCGGGAGCGTCCTGAACGCGCTCCACGTCCTGCACGGCGCGCTGTCGCATGTGCTGCCCGCGCCGGACGGCAGTCTGCGCGAGGAGCTGTGCGCCGGCGTCGCCCCCGTCTCCCCCGCGGAGCTCGAGGCGTGGAAGCGCCTGCCGAGCGGCGACACGATCCTCGCCGAGGTCGGCGCGCGCCCGCTGCATCCGGGCGCCGGCGCGGAGTTCCGCACGCGCAACGGCGCGCAGCCGTCGGTCGAGGTCGACTGGATCGAGGGCGGCGCCCCGCGGACGATCGTCCCGGCGCGCGCGCAGGCGTTCGTGACGATGCGCCTCGCGCCGCGACAGGACCCCGGGGAGATGCGCGCGCAGCTCGAGGCGCTGCTGCGCGCGGACCTGCCCGAGGGGGCGGAGATGGAGCTCTCGTGGCTCTCGGGCGCACCCGCCCTGTTCGAACCGGAGCTGCCCGCGATCCGCCTGGCCGCCGAGGCGATCGACCGCGCGACGGGCCTTCACACGGCGTTCGTGCGCAGCGGTGGCTCGATCCCCGTCGTCGCCGAGTTCGCCGCGCGCGGCATCCCGGTGATCGTGACCGGGTTCGGCCTCGCCGACGACGACATCCACGCGCCGGACGAGTCCTACCGGCTCGAAAGCCTCGAGCTCGGCCTGAAGGCCTCGCGCGAGATGCTGCTCGCGTTCGCCGACCTGCCGCGCGGCTGAGGGTCGCGCGCCCGCCGGCCATCGTGCGCGCAGGACGCTTCGCCGCGGCGATCGGGGCCCTCGCCGCAGCCGTCTGGCTCGTCGTCGGCACCGGGCTCGTCAACTACGACACGCTCTACTCGCTCGTGTGGGGCCGCCAGCTGGCCCAGGGCCGCACCCCGGCGGTCGACATCCCGGTCGCCCCCACGCCCCATCCGCTCGGGACGCTGCTCGGGGTGCTGCTGTCCCCGCTCAGCATGCTCAGCGACGCCGGGGTGCACGGCGACGCGACGACGACCGTCACCCTCGTGCTGGCGTTCGTCGCGCTGGCGCTGCTGGGATGGGTCGTCTACGCGCTCGGCGCGGCATGGTTCGACCCGTGGGTCGGCGGGCTCGCGGCCGTGATCATCCTGACGCGCCAGCCGGTGCTCGACTTCGGCGCGCGCGCCTACATCGACATCCCGTACGTCGTGCTCGTGCTGGCGGCGCTGCTGCTGGAGACGCGCCGGCCGCGCTGCGGCGTCCCGGTGCTGGCGCTGCTCGCGGTCGCCGGCCTGATCCGCCCGGAGGCCTGGCTGTTCTCGGGGCTCTACGTGCTCTACCTGGTCTGGGCCGGGGAGCGCGAGGTCACACGGGTCCTGCGGCTGGTCGCCGTCGCCGCCATCGGGCCCGTGCTGTGGCTGCTCACCGACTGGGCGATCGCCGGCGACGCGCTGCACTCGCTGACCGGGACGCGCGACACGGCCAAGGACCTCGGGCGCGTGACGGGCATCGGCGAGGTGCCGCGCACCGCGCCGCGGCGCATCGGCGAGATCCTGCGCGAGCCCGTGCTCGTCGGCGCGGCCGGCGGGCTCCTGCTGGCGTGGCTGTGGCTGCGCGCGCGCGTGCGGCTCGCGGTCGTCGCCGGCCTCGTCAGCCTGCTCGCCTTCACGCTGCTCGCTGCTGCCGGGCTGCCGATCCTCGGGCGCTACCTGCTGCTGCCCGCGTCGATCGGTGCGGTGCTCTGCGGGGCCGGCGCGTTCGGCTGGCGCGCGCTGCCCCAGGGCGACCGCCGGCGCCGTCCGTGGGCCTGGTTCGGGGCGTTCGTGCTCGTCCTGCTGCTCGTCTTCACGCCCGCCCAGGTGACGCGGCTGCGCGACCTGCGCCATGCGCTCACCCGCCAGGACCGGATCCAGGACGACCTGCGCGCGCTCGTCCACCGGCCGCCCGGCCTCATCACGCCGGGCTGCACACCGGTCGGCGTGCCGAACCACCGCCCCGTCCCGCTGCTCGCGCTCTGGCTCGACCTCGACCCGCGCGCCGTCATCAGCGCGCAGGAGCGCCGCACCGCGCTCGGGACGTACGTGCGCCCGGCGACCCCGACGGTCGCGCAGGACTACATCCTCGACCCGCGCGACGAGGACCGGTCGGTCGCTCCGCCGCCGCCGACGTTCCACCTGGCGGGCGGGAACCGGTCATGGCTGGTGTACAAGCGGTGTGCGCCTGATGTGGTGGTGCACTCCGGGGAGTGAGTGGCCCGGGCAGAGAGTGGACCGTGCACCCAATTCTGAGATGCGTCCTGCGGACGGCGTCGCCCGGGTTCGGCTCCGGCTCGGGGACTCCCGCTACGCCCGCCGGACACCGCTTAAGGCTGCTTCCTTCCGGACCTGACCTGGTTCACGGACCGACGTCGTGCGGGACCCGGGCCATCGACACCGCGCTCGGTGACGCCGGCACC
>JADGPM010000150.1 GCA_017882425.1 Solirubrobacteraceae bacterium | reverse complement strand
GAGGACGTCACGCACAACATGCGCACGATCGGCGCGATCCCGCTGCGGATCGACGATGCGCCGGCGTTCGTCGAGGTGCGCGGCGAGGTCTACATGTCGCTCCTGGACTTCCAGCAGCTCAACGAGCGCCGCGCCGCCGCCGGGCTCTCGACGTTCATGAACCCGCGCAACTCCGCCGCGGGCACGATCCGCCAGCTCGACCCGCGCCTGGCCGCCGAGCGCCCGCTCTCCTTCTGGGCCTACGGCGTCGGCTCGGCGGACGGGCTGACGTTCGCGGGCCAGTGGGACGCGCTCGCATGGCTGCGCGAGCGCTCGTTCCCGGTCAACCGTGACATCGTGCGCCTGGACGGCGAGGACGAGGTCGTGCAGCGCTGCCTGGAGTGGCAGGAGCGCCGCGGCGCGCTGGACTTCGAGATCGACGGCGTCGTCGTGAAGGTCGACGACAGCGAGCTGCAGCGGCGCCTGGGGGTCGTGGGCCGCGACCCGCGCTGGGCGATCGCGTGGAAGTTCCCGCCGACGACGACGGTGACGAAGCTGCTGGCGATCGAGTGGAACGTCGGCAAGTTCGGCGACCTGCACCCGTTCGCCGTGCTCGAGCCGGTGCACGTCGGCGGCGTCACCGTGAAGCTCGCCACCCTGCACAACGAGGAGGATCTCGCGCGCAAGGACCTGCGCCCCGGCGACGACGTGATCGTCCTGCGCGCGGGCGACGTGATCCCGCAGGTCGTCTCGCCCGCGCCGCACGTCGTCGACCGCAAGGATCGCGCGCCGCTCCCCGAGCCTCCGGCCCGCTGCCCGTCGTGCGACACGCCCACGATCAAGCCCGAGGGGGCGGTCTTCACGAAGTGCCCGAACCGCGACTGCCCGGGACGCCGCTGGCAACTGCTCAAGCACTTCGTCTCGCGCGGCGCGATGGACATCGACGGGCTCGGGGAGAAGCAGGTCGGGCTGCTCCTCGGAGCCGGGCTGGTCACGACCGCCGGGGACTTCTACCGGCTGACGGCTGAGCAGCTGATCGAGCTCGAGGGGATGGGGGAGATCTCCGCGCAGCGGCTCGTCGGCGCGATCGCCGCCTCGCGTGAGCGCCCGTTCGCGCGGGTGCTGTTCGCCCTGGGGATCGAGGGTGTCGGCGAGGTGACCGGCCGCAGCCTGGCCCAGCAGTTCCGCTCGATCGACGCGCTCGTGCAGGCCACGCCCGAGCTGATCGCCGAGACTCCGGGGATCGGCCCGATCGTCGCGGCCCTGATCGCCGAGCAGCTCGCCGACGAGCGGATGGTCGCGCTGATCGGCGACCTGCGCGCGCTCGGCCTGCGCTTCGAGGAGGAGGGCCCGGCGCCGGGCACCGGGCACCTGTCGGGCCGCACGTTCGTCCTGACCGGCACGCTCCCCGAGCTCACGCGCGAGCAGGCGACAGAGCGCATCCTCGCGGCGGGCGGTCGCGTGACGTCCTCGGTCTCCAAGAAGACGGACTACGTCGTCGCAGGCGACAGCCCGGGCTCGAAGCTCGAGAAGGCCGAGCGCCTCGGGGTGCAGGTGCTCGACGAGCCCGGCCTGCTGGCGCTGCTGGAGGGCTGAGCCCGCGCGACCGGCGCTCAGGGCGCGGTGGCGACGGCGCTGCTGTACCTCGCGATCGCCTCCACGGCGCGGTCCTGGAGATCGTGGGCGCGCCAGACCGTCGTGGCGTTCATGAGCATCGAATAGGCGATCGTGTGGCCCTGAGCGGTCGTGCAGAGGCCTGAGAGCGCGCTGACGCCGTCGAGCGTGCCCGTCTTGCCGCGGCAGGCGCCGGCTGCGCGGGTCCCGCGCATGCGCTTGCGCAGCGTGCCGCTGCGGCCCACCACGGCGAGCGATGCCTCGAAGTCCGCGGCGGCGGTCGAGCCGTGCATGGCGTCGAGCAGCCCCACGACCTGCCGGGGGGTCGTCCGATCGGCGCGCGCGAGGCCCGACCCGTCGGCCAGCGTCGGCCGGATGCCCATCGCGCGCAGCTCGGCCGCGACCACCGCGACCCCCGCCGGTGTCGTGCCGGCACCGCCGAACGTCGCGCCGATGTCCTTCAGCAGCGTCTCGGCGTAGAAGTTGTCGGAGGGAACGTTCGTGAGCGCGATCAGCCGCGCGATCGTCGGCGAGCGCACGTGCGCGATCCCGCGCGCACCCACGGGAGTGACGCCGGTGCGCGTCCGCCCGGTGACCGTGACGCCGACCGAGCGCAGCGCGTGCGCAAGGTCGCGCGCGCCGGCGAGCCCGGGGCCGGCGCCCTTGGCGAACCCGCGGTCGACGGTCAGCGCCCCGAGCACGCCGCCGATGTCCGCATCCTGCGCCCAGCCGGTGCGCGGTCCACCGCGCCGCAGGTCGAAACGTGACTCGTCGCCCACGACGGCGCCCGTGACATGGCGCACGCCCGCGCGGCGGATCGCCCGCGCCAGCCGCACGATGCCGCCGTGGCTCAGGGTCGGGTCGCCGGCGCCGCGCAGGACGAGGTCGCCGTCGAGGCGGCCGTCGGCGTCGACCGTCCCGCTGCGCAGGACCCAGGTCACCAGGCGGGCCTGCGGGCCGAAGCGCAGCAGCGCCGTCGAGGTCGTGAAGAGCTTCTCGTTGGATGCCGGAATGCGCGCGTCGTCCGCGCGTGATGCGTAGAGGACGGTGCGCGAGGTCAGGTCCTCGACGATCGCTCCGCTGCTCGGTCCGGAGGTCGCCAGGGCCCCGGAGACGGTGCGTGCGAGGGTCGCCTGCGTCAGCGCGAGCGCGGGCGTGGGGGCGGCTGCGAGTGCGAGCGCGAGCGCGCCGACTGTGGCGAGGAGCGCGCCCCCGTGAGCGAGCCGGCGGGAGGCGTGTCGCGGGCGTCCTGTCAGGCGCGGCACAGTCCCCAAGGTAGCGGCCGCGTCAGCCGGCCACGCCGGTCCCGCTGTGGCCCGATGGCGAAATGGGCGGCTCGCATCACGCCGCCGAACGTCCTCCTGGCGCGTAGACTGAATAGTTGTATGGGCAAGGTGGTCAATCTCGACCAGGCCTCGCAGGGGCGCGCGGGCGCCTCCGGCGCACAGGCGGGTTCCCGGCGTCGCGCACGCAAGCGCTCGAAGACGGCGCTCGTCCTCGGCGGGGGCGGGTTCACCGGCGCGGTCTACGAGATCGGCGCGCTGCGCGCGCTGGATCTGCTCTCGGTCAACCGCACCGTCAACCAGTTCGACGTCTACGTCGGCACGAGCGCGGGGTCGTTCGTCGGCGCGCTGACGGCCAACGGCATCACGCCGGAGGAGATGATGCGGGTCGTGAACCGTCAGGTTCCGACCCCGTTCCGCGACATCGACGTCGGCACCGTGATGCGCCTGAACCTGCTCGGCTTCGCGCGCACCGGAGCGATGCTGCCCTGGCGGGTCGCCAAGCTCGCCCGCGAGCTCGCCCCGCAGTGGCGGTCGGTCTCCGCGATGGACGTCGTCCTCGGGCTCGCCGAGGACCTGCCGTCCGGCCTCTACAGCGGCGCGGGCCTCGAGCAGTACGTCCGGGAGGTGCTCTCGGACCCCGACCGCACCGACGACTTCCGGGCGCTCGAGAACGAGCTCTACCTCGCGTCGACGGACCTCGACACCTGTGAGCGGATCGTGTTCGGCGCGGACGGCTGGGACGACGTTCCGATCTCCACCGCGGTGAGCGCGTCGGCCGCGCTGCCGATGGTCTACAAGCCGGTGAAGGTCCACGACCGCGAGCTCATCGACGGCGGGATCATCTCGACGACGAACGTCGACATCGCGGTCCATGCCGGCGCCAAGCTCGTCATCGTCGTCAACCCGCTCGTCCCCTACGTGAACGACTTCACGAAGGAGATCTCGACGCCGTTCGGCTCGCGGGTGCGCCATGTCAGCGACATGGGCTTCGCGCAGATCGGCTACCAGACGTTCAAGCTGCTCGCCTACCAGCGCCTGCACGAGATGGCGCGCCACTGGGAGGAGAAGTACCCCGACGTCGACATCCTGCTGATCGAGCCCGAGCCCGACGACGAGCTGATGTTCCAGACGTCGATCATGGACTTCACGAAGCGCATCGACATCGCCCGCCACGGCTTCCAGTCGGTGACGCTGAAGCTCGCCGAGGACTACGACGCCTACAAGGAGGTCCTCGAGCGCCACGGCATCGAGATCTCCGCCACGCGCGTCAACAAGGTCGTCAAGCACGTCACCCGCGAGAAGGAGAAGACGCGGGCCTGGCGGCGTATCCTGGAGCAGACCACCACCACGCTCCTGCGCCAGAGCGACGTCGACGACTCGATCCGCTCGGAGAGCGGTCGAGCAGCGCAGAAGTAACGCCGACGACGCGAAACACCTACTCCCGGACCGCCACCAGCGCCGACGTCCCGGCCCTGAGGAACGCCAGCGCCTCGTCCAGCTGGTCCAGCGCCTGGTCGTGATCCGCCGGGCGGCCGTCGTCGCCGTCGCGCATGCACCACAGCGCGGCGACCGCCGCAGCGGCCACCATGCGCGGGCGCAGCGCGGAGGGCTCGTCGCCCAGGTCGGTCGCGACCGCCGTTGCCAGCAGATCCTCGAAGCGGCCCATGAGCCGGCGCTCGCGCGCCTGGAGGCTCTCGTTCGCGGCGACGAGCTCGCGCACGGTCCGCTCGCGCTCGTCGGCCTCGTCGAACTGCTCGGTCATGACCTCGTCGATCCAGCGGCGCAGTCCGTCGAACGTCGACTCGCCGGCGGGCCGCTCGCGCAGGTGCGCCTCGAGCTCGTCGAACATGTGGTCGGCGTCGCCGAACAGCACGTCCTCCTTGGAGCGGTAGTAGGCGAAGAAGGTGCGCGGGGCGATGTCCGCTGCCCGCGCGATGTCGGCGACGGTCGTCGCCTGGTAGCCGCGTTCGGCGAACAGGGCGATCGCGGCGTCCTCGATCGCCTTGCGGGTGCGCTCCTTCTTGACCTCTCGCAGACCCATGGGACGCCACCACGGTAACAGATGCAGTCGTCGCATATCTGCGCAGGATGCAATTTTGCGGTGAGTGTGTATTCTGTTGCGCCATGCGCCGACTCGCCCAGTGGTCCCACGATCATCGCCGCCGCGTCTACGCCTTCTGGCTCGTGGCAATCGTCGCTGCGGCGGCGCTCGCCGGCGGCGCCGGCGGGAGCTTCTCCAGCGACTTCCACCTGAAGGGTGCCGAGTCCCAGCGCGCGCTCGATCTGCTGCAGCAGCGCTTCCCCCAGCAGGCGGGCGACGCCAGCCAGATCGTGTTCCGCGCGAACACCGGCACCCTGCGCGACCCGGCGCAGCGCGCGCAGGTCGAGCGCGTCGTGCGCAGCGTGCAGGGCCTGCCGAGCGTCGTGGGCGTGCAGAGCCCCTACGCGGGCACCGGCGCGATCAGCCGCGACGGCCGCACCGCGTTCGCGACGGTCGCCTTCGACAAGACCGCGAACGACCTCAACAAGGCCGACATCGAGCGGGTGATCACGACCGCCCGGTCCGGCGCCACGGGCGCCCTCCAGGTGAACCTCGGCGGGCAGGCGATCCAGCAGGCGCAGCGCCCGCAGCAGTCGGCCGCCGAGGGCATCGGCGTGCTCGTCGCGATCGTCGTGCTGATCTTCGTGCTGGGCTCGGTGGGCGCGATGACGCTCCCGCTGATCGTCTCGTTCTCGGCGATCATGCTCGCCACGCTGCTCGTCACCGCCGCCTCGGCGGTCGTCGCGATCGCCGACTTCGCCCCGCAGCTGGCGGTGATGATCGCGCTCGGGGTCGGAATCGACTACGCGCTGCTGATCATCAACCGCTTCCGCGGCGAGCGCGCACGCGGCTCCGATGTGCGCGCCGCGACGCTGACCTCGATGGACACCGCGGGGCGCTCGGTGCTCTTCGCCGGCACGACGGTCGTGATCGCCCTGCTCGGCATGCTCGTGCTCGGGATCCGCTTCCTCAACGGGCCCGCGATCGCCGCGGCGCTGGCCGTGCTGCTGACGATGGTCGGCTCGCTGACGCTGCTCCCCGCGCTGCTCGGCTCCTGGGGGCGCCGCATCAAGCCTGCATCGCTGCCCGACCTGGACACCGAGCCGCGTGGCTGGGCACGGCTCGCGCACGCCGTCGAGCGCCGCCCGGCCGCATTCGCGGCCGGCGCGCTGATCCTGCTGCTGCTGGTCGCCTCGCCGGCGCTCGGGATGAACCTCGGTTTCGGCGACGCGGGCAACGACTCGCCGACGAAGACGACGCGCGTCGCCTACGACCAGCTCTCCGAGGGCTTCGGCCCGGGCTTCAACGGGCCGCTCCTCGTCGTCGCCGAGCTGCCGCGCAGCGGCGGCGACCAGGCCGCGCTGGCACGGCTGCGCAGCGCGCTGCGCGCCGAGCACGGCGTCGCCGCGGTCAGTCCCGCGCGGCTGAACCCGGCGAAGGACACCGCGACGCTCGAGCTCTTCCCGACGAGCAAGCCGCAGGACCAGGCGACGCAGGACCTGCTCGCGCGTCTGCGCGATCACGTCGTGCCGCCCGTCGCGCAGGCCGAGCACCTGCAGGTCAGCATCGGCGGCGCGACCGCCACGCAGGTGGACCTCAGCTCAGCGCTGTCGGCGAAGCTCCCGGCGTTCGTGCTGATCGTCGTCGGCCTGTCGCTGCTGCTGCTGGCCATCGTCTTCCGCTCGGTCCTGATCCCGCTGAAGGCCGGGTTCCTGAACGTGCTGTCGATCGGTGCGGCCCTCGGCGTCATCACGTTCGTCTTCCAGGAGGGACACCTGGGCTCGCTGATCGGCATCGACAGCACCGGGCCGATCGAGTCGTTCTTCCCGGTGTTCCTGTTCGCGATCGTGTTCGGGCTCTCGATGGACTACGAGGTGTTCCTCGTCACGCGCATGCACGAGGAGTGGGAGCGCACCCGCGATTCGCACTACGCCGTGCGGCACGGCCTCGCGCTGACGGGCCGCGTCATCACCGCGGCGGCGATCATCATGATCAGCGTCTTCGCCTCGTTCATGCTCGGCGACGACCGCGTGATCAAGCTCTTCGGGCTGGGCCTCGCCTCGGCGGTCTTCTTCGACGCGTTCGTGATCCGCCTCTTCCTCGTGCCCTCCCTCATGTACCTCTTCGGCGAGGCGAGCTGGTGGCTGCCCAAGGCGATCGACCGGCGCCTCCCGCGGCTGTCGATCGAGGGGCCCGAGCGACCGGCGACGGAGCCGTCTTCGAACTAG
>JADGPM010000149.1 GCA_017882425.1 Solirubrobacteraceae bacterium | reverse complement strand
GCGGACGTCGCGATGTACCAGGCGAAGGTCAGCACCTCGGGCGTCGACCGCTACGCCGAGGATCGCGACGACAACAGCGTGATGCGCCTGACGATGGCGGGCGCGCTCAGCCGTGCACTCGACGACGGCCGGCTCGACGTCCACTACCAGCCGCAGATCGACGCGCGGACCGGCGAGGTCGTCGGCTTCGAGGCGCTGGCGCGCTGGTTCGACGAGGGCCGCGACCCGGTGCCGCCCGAGGAGTTCATCGCCGTCGCCGAGCACACCGGCCTGATCGTGCCGCTGACCCTCGACATCATCGGCAAGGCGCTGCACCGGCTCGCCGCCTGGCGCGCGGAGGGCCACGACGTCACCGTCGCCGTGAATCTCTCCCCGCGCACGCTCGCGCAGGTCGACCTGCCCGACCGCGTGCGCGACCTGTGCCGCGCGGCCGACGTCCCGCCGCAGGCGCTCGTGCTCGAGATCACCGAGAGCATGGCCGCGGCGGACCCGCAGATCACCGTGCCGGTCGTGCACCGGCTCGCGGCGCTGGGCCTCACGATCTCGGTCGACGACTTCGGCACGGGCTTCTCCTCGCTCGAGTCCCTGCGCAGCCTGCCCGTCGCGGAGCTGAAGATCGACCGCAGCTTCGTCAAGCGCATGCACGGCGACCCCCAGGACGCGGCGATCGTCCACTTCGCGATCGAGCTCGGCCACAGCCTCGGGATGCGCGTCGTCGCCGAGGGCGTCGAGACGCACGCCGTGCGCGCCGAGCTGACGCGGCTTGGCTGCGACGTCCTCCAGGGCTTCCACTTCAGCCCCGCCCTCCCGGGCGACCGGGTCGTGTTCGGGGCCGGCGCCACACCCCGCGTCGTCACCGCGGCCCGCGCCGCCTGAGCGGGCCCGACCGGGCGGCCGCCGCCGCGGACCGGGGATTAGACTCCGGCGCCGCATGGCACGCCTTCAGCACCCGGACACCTTCGACGAGAAGCTCGCGCACCTCACCGAGCTGCGCGAGCAGGCGGCCCATTCGTCGCCCGAGGCGGAGGCCAAGCAGCACGCCCGCGGCAAGTACACCGCCCGCGAGCGCATCGACAAGCTGCTCGACGAGGGCTCCTTCCAGGAGCTCGACACGTTCGTGCGCCACCGCACCTACGACTTCGACATGCAGAAGAACCGGCCCTGGGGCGACGCCGTCGTCACCGGGCACGGGACGATCGAGGGGCGCAGGGTCTGCGTCTTCAGCCAGGACTTCACGGTCTTCGGCGGCTCGCTGGGCGAGGTCATGGCCGAGAAGATGTGCAAGATCATGGACCTGGCCGCGAAGATCGGCTGCCCCGTGATCGGCATCAACGACTCGGGCGGCGCGCGGATCCAGGAGGGCGTCGTCTCGCTCGGCGCCTACGGAGACGTCTTCGTGCGCAACGTCATGTGCTCGGGCGTGATCCCGCAGATCAGCCTGATCATGGGCCCGTGCGCGGGCGGCGCGGTCTACTCGCCCGCGATCACCGACTTCATCTTCATGGTGAAGGAGACCTCGCACATGTTCATCACGGGTCCCGACGTGATCAAGACGGTCACGGGCGAGGAGGTCGAGTTCGAGGAGCTCGGCGGCGCGATGACGCACAACTCGAAGTCCGGCGTCGCCCACCTCGCGGCCGAGGACGAGGACGCGCTGCTCGAGGACACGCGCTACCTCATGTCCTTCCTGCCGCAGAACAACCTCGAGATGCCCCCGCGCGTCGCCCCGACCGACGACCCGGACCGCATGGACCCCGAGCTCGACACGCTCGTGCCCGAGGCGCCGAACAAGCCGTACGACATGCGCACCGTCGTGCGCGCGATCGTCGACGACGGCGAGTTCTTCGAGATCCACGAGCACTGGGCCAAGAACATCATCTGCGGCTTCTCGCGCCTGAACGGCTACGCGGTGGGCGTCGTCGGCAACCAGCCGGCGCAGCTCGCCGGCGTGCTCGACATCGACGCCAGCGCGAAGGCCGCGCGCTTCGTGCGCACCTGCGACGCCTACAACATCCCGCTGCTGACGTTCTGCGACGTCCCGGGCTTCCTGCCGGGGACGAGCCAGGAGTGGGGCGGCATCATCCGCCACGGCGCGAAGCTCCTCTACGCCTTCACCGAGGCGACCGTGCCGAAGATCACCGTCGTCACGCGCAAGGCCTACGGCGGCGCCTACGACGTCATGGCCTCCAAGCACCTGCTCGCGGACTTCAACTTCGCCTGGCCGCAGGCGGAGGTCGCCGTGATGGGGCCCGAGGGCGCGGTCAACATCATCTACCGCCGCGACCTGGCCAGGTCGCCGACGCCGGACGACCGGCGCGAGAAGCTGATGGCCGACTACAAGGCGCGCTTCGCCAACCCCTACTCGGCGGCGGAGCGCGGCTACATCGACGACGTCATCGTCCCGCACGAGACCCGCCCGAAGGTCATCAACGCGCTCGAGACGCTGCTGACCAAGCGCGTGGCCCAGCCGAAGCGCAAGCACGGCAACATCCCGCTGTAGCGCTCCCTTTACTCGCGGTTTGGCGGGCGGGCGCAGCATGGGAGACCGTGCCCCCCGCCTCGCGAAACTTGCTCACCGCGCTCGGCGCCGTCGGCCTCTCCACCGCCGTCGCAGCCTGCGGGAGCGCCGGGAGCGCCGCGTCGACGACGACGACCGCGCGCCGTGCCGTGACCGTGGCCGACGTCGGGACGACGCCGCCGATCGTCGCGCAGCCGGCGGCGTCAGGAGCGGGCGTGGCCGGCTGCCGCGCCACCACGCTCGCGACGCTCGACGGGGTCGCGAAGCGGATCTACTTCCAGGGCGCGCACGGCCGCAACGGCGCCAGCGCCGTGGGCCGTCTGGCCCGCTCCCAGGCGCTCGCGTCCGCCGTCGCGAGCGGCAACCGCGCGGCGACGCTCGCAGCGCTCCGGCCCCTGCTCAAGCATCAGATCCTCCACATCACGATCCGCCACGGTTCGAAGGTCGTCGCGAACGTCGGGCACGTCCCGGTGATGGCGCCGATCCACGGGCGGCTGTACGGCGCCGGCGGCGCGCTCGCCGGGACCTACGTCCTGTCGGTCACGAATCCCGGCTCCTACGTGGGCATCACGTCCGGCCTCACGGGCGCGACCGTGCTCGTGAGGTCCGGCGCGCGCCACGTCGCGTCCAGCCCGACGGCCGGCCCGGCGCACCTCGCGACCCATGGCTCGACGACCTACGCCGGCGTGAACTACCGGATCGCCTCCTTCACGGGCCACGCGTTCCCGTCCGGACCGCTGCGGATCTCCATGCTCGTGCCGCCCACCGCCTTCAAGGCGTGCGCGACGCACCCGAGCCTGCGCGCGACCGACGTCCTCGGCCAGGTGGCCGTGCGGCTGTTCAATGCCGAGACCAGCGGCACCCGCGTGCAGCAGGCGCTCAGCTACGTCGCCAAGGACCCCGCCTACCGCAGGGCTCTGGCGGCACGTGACCGCGCCGGGATGACGGCCGCCGTGCGCAACGGGTTCTTCCACGTGCGCCGCTACCACATGGTGCGCGTCCTGGGATCACGCGGCAGCAACTTCGTCGTCGACGTCGGCGGGCCGTTCGTCCTGGCCCCGGCCTCGCGCACCCTGCGCGGGCCCGGCGGGCGCAACGAGGGGCGGATCACGCTCGCGATCCAGGACGACACCGGCTACATCAAGCTGCTGACGCGGTTCACCGGCGGCGCCGTGATCCTGCACGAGGGCCGCGTGCTGGTCCCCGGCAGCACGTTCGATCCGGGCCCGGCGAAGATCCCGGCGCGCGGCGTGGTGACCTATCGCGGCACGCGCTACGACGCCTTCTCGTTCACGGGCCGCGCCTTCCCGTCCGGCCCGCTGCGCATCTCGCTGCTCGTGCCGCTGCGGTAGCGGCCCTTCGCACGGCGCCGTGACCGCGCGGTGAAGTTCCGCGCGGCGACCCCGGCATCGTGGATACTCGCTCCCACAGGTTCGTGGATCCAGGAGGAGCGTTCGTGCAGACCCGCCGTCAGTTCGTGAGCAAGGCCGCCGCCGTCGGCGCGGCGACCGTGGTCGCTCCGGAGGTCCTCGCCCAGCTCGCGTGGGCCAGGGGCGCGGGCAAGCCGCTGCGCTCGGCCGGATCGTTCTCCGACGGGCTCGCCTCGGGCGACCCCACGCCGAAGTCGATCGTCCTGTGGTCGCGCCTGGACGGCGTGAGGAGCGCGGGCACCGCGCAGCTCGAGGTCGCGCTCGACAAGGGCTTCAAGAAGGTCGTCACGCGCACGAACGTCCCGACCGGGCCGGACGTGAACGGCTCGCTCAAGGCCCAGGTCTCCAAGCTCAAGCCCTACGAGGAGTACTTCTACCGCTTCAGCACGAAGACGAAGGACTCCCCGGTCGGCCGCTTCCGCACCGCCCTGCCCGCCGGCTCCAAGCAGCCGGTGAACTTCGCGTTCTGGTCCTGCCAGGACTACACGCACGGCTGGTACAACGCGCTCGCCCACCTCAACGGCCAGGACCTCGACTTCGTGGTCTGCCTGGGCGACTACATCTACGACGAGACCTACCACACGGTCAAGGACGGGACGGCCGTCCGCGACGACACGATCGGCTCGCCGCTGCCCGGCTACAACGACGGCCGCCCGGTCGCGCTGACGCTCGCCGACTACCGCAAGAAGTACTCGCTCTACCGCAAGGACGAGAACCTGCGCCGGATGCACCAGCAGTTCGCGTTCGTCTCGCTCTGGGACGACCACGAGGTGCAGGACAACTACGCCGGCAAGGAGGCCGACGGCGGGCTGCCGCCGGTGCAGAAGTACTCGACCGCCCGCAAGAAGGCGGGCTACAAGGCCTGGCAGGAGAGCATGCCGACCTTCGGCGCCGGCAAGGGCAAGGGCACGCGGATCTACCGCCGGCTGCAGTTCGGCAGCACGGTCGACCTGATCATCATGGACCAGCGCCAGTACCGCGCCAACCAGCCGTGCGACGACGCGGTCGCGCCGGCGTGCGCCGACTGGAATCAGCCGCGCGACTTCCTGGGCCGCACGCAGATGAACTGGGTCAAGGACCAGCTCTCGCAGTCCAAGGCCGCCTGGAAGGTCCTCGCCAACGAGGTCACGATCATGCCGACGAAGGTCCTCGGCGACTCGTTCTACACCTTCGACAGCTGGCAGGGCTACCCGCAGGAGCGCGAGGAGCTGCTCCAGCACATCGACGAGAAGGGCATCAAGGACGTCGTCTTCGTCACCGGCGACATCCACACGTTCATCGCCGGCGCGGTCGAGCGCGGCTTCGACGGCAAGGGCAAGACGGTCGCCACCGAGTTCGTCGGCGGTTCGACGAGCTCGCAGGGCCTCGGCGAGACCGACCTCAACGCGGGCGGCGGCGTGACGCTGAAGGGCAACGACGCGAACCCGGCGACGCCCGCGGCCATCATCGACGCGCTCAAGGGCATCAACACGTGGGTCGAGACGGCCGACTTCGACAAGCACGGCTACGGGCTGGTGAAGGTTGACCAATCGAACTTCGACTGCAGCCTCGTGCGCATGTCGACGATCAAGAAGAAGACGACGAAGACCGAGCCCCAGAAGGGCTTTCGCTGGAAGCTCCCGCGCGGCCAGGTCGGCACGCAGGGCCACGAGGTCTAGGCGAGCCGCCCGCCGGGCGAGGTCGATGTGCGCCGGCACGATCCGGGCGCGGCCTGGTGCCGGTCGAGGAGCGCCCGGCCGGACGACCGCCTACAGCTGCGCGGCCGGGACGTCGATGCGCCCCTCGCGCAGCGCCGCGAGCACCGCGGCGGCGATCGCGAGGTCCTGGATCGCCAGACCCGTCGAATCGAACAGCGTCGTCGCCTTCTCACCCGGGCGGCCGGGCTCCTCGCCCGCGAGCACGGCGCCGAGGTCCGTCACGTCAGCACGCGTGACGCGGCCGGCCTGCACCGCGCCGGTCAGCTCGCCCCCGTGCGAGGCCTGGGCCCACTCGTCGCAGAAGAGCGCGCAGCGCGCGACGGCGTCGACCGTCGCCTCGGCCTTCCCCGGCCCGTCCGCGCCGAGCATGTTGAGGTGCGCGCCCGGCCGCAGGTCGTCGTCGGTGACGACGGGCGCCGAGCCCGGCGTGACGCAGGTGACGACATCGCAGGCGAGCGCCTCGGCACGCGACCCGGCGCGCCAGCCGGCGCCCAGCTCGGCGGCGAGCGCGTCCGCCAGCGGGGTGCGCGGGTCATGGCAGACGCCGCTCGCATAGCCGGCGGCCACGAGGCAGCGGGCGGCCCACGCGCCGTGCAGTCCGCAGCCGATCAGGCCGGCGCTCGTCGCCTGCGGGCGTGCGAGCGCCTGCGCGGCCACGGCGGCGACCGCGCCGGTGCGCAGCGCCGTCACCGAGCGCGCGTCGATCAGCGCGAGCAGTTCGGACGTCTCGGCGTCCGACAGCGCGATCACGCCCATCACCGTCGGCAGGCCGCGCGCCGGGTTGCCGGGGAACGAGCTGATCCACTTCAGCATCGCGAGGCCGTCACCGAGCGCCGGCATCGCGCGGAAGTCGCCGAACGGCGGGCTCTCGAGGTAGATCTTCGACGGCATCACCCACGCGCCGCGGCGGTGGTGCAGGAACGCCGCGCGCGTGCGCTCGATCGCGTCCGCAGGTGTCACCGCGGCGAGCACCGCGTCGTGGCCGATGATCGGGACGTCGGGCATGTGGCGCCGCACGATACGCTCCGCCACCGGATGCGCAGTCGCCGCCCGCAGCTGGAGATCGTCGCCCCCTCGGCCTCGCCCGAGGAGGCCGCCGCGGTGGTCGCCGCGCTCGAGCACTTCCTGCGCGCGGGCGCCCCGGCGATCGTCGCGGCGCCCGAGCCGCACAACCCCTGGCAGCGCGCGGCGCTGCTGGAGGGCGTCGGCCGCGAGCCGGACGAGCCGACCCCCTGGGGCGACCCGAACCCCTGGTAGTCAGCCGCCGTCGCGACGCACGCGGCGGCGCAGGTCCGCGTAGCGACGCCGGGCCTCCGCGCGCGCCGTGCGCACCTGCAGGCGCACCTCGTCCCACTCCTTCTCGATCTGCTCGTTCGAGGGCTCCTCGCCGCGCTCGATCGCCCGCAGCTCGTCCCACACCTCGCGCCCGATGCAGGCCGTCGCCACCTGCACGACCATCAGCCCGAAGAGCCAGGAGACCAGCGCGAACGACACCCCGATCGCGCCGAACCGCGACGCATAGGAGTCGAACAGGTGCGGGACGTAGACCGCGCTCCCGATCGCGAACAGCGCAGAGCCGGCGGTCCCGACCAGCGCGCCCGGTACGAAGTGCTGCCAGGTCAGGCGGCGCGCCGTGAGGACCCAGCCGGTCCAGACCAGGAAGGCCGCGAGCGGCGCGATCGCGACGATCGAGGCGAGGATGCCCGCCACGCCGCGTGGCAGGAGCGCGTGCAGGCCGGTCTCGAGTGCGAAGTAGACGACGAGCGTGCCGATCCAGAGCAGCCCGTTCTTCGTGTTGCGCACGCTCAGCGGCGGCAGCTCCCAGGCCTGCTCGAAGAGCCGCTGCAGCGCGCGCGTGAAGCTCAGCACCGCGACGATGATCAGCAGCGTCGCGAAGACGCCCAGGCCGGCCTCGACGTTCGCGCCCGAGGAGAAGGCCTGGTGGACGGCCTTCGCCGCCTCGCCGCCCAGGTCGAACCGCTTGACGAGCCGGTCGCCGGTGTCCGCCGAGCCGGTGTGCGGAAGGATCGAACCGGTGAACATCAGCAGCGGCACGAGCGCCGTGAACGACAGCGAGGCGAGCGCGATCGCACGGTCGAACCCGGCGATCACCGTGAACCGGCGCAGGCATCGCAGGATGAAGTCCGGGCGCAGCCAGAAGGTCAGCAGCCGGACGGCGCGTTCGCGGTCGACGTGCACGGCGCCGGATGATGTCAGGAGGCGGCAGACGGGCGGCGAGCCCGGCGAAGTACCCTTCCGCGGCCATGTTTTCGAAGATCCTGGTCGCCAACCGAGGCGAGATCGCCATCCGCGTCATCCGCGCGTGCAAAGAGCTCGGCATCGCCTCCGTCGCGGTGTACTCCGAGATCGACCGCGACGCCCTGCACGTGAAGGCCGCCGACGAGGCCTACCTGCTGGGCCCCGGCCCCGCGGCCGAGAGCTACCTCAAGGTCGAGAAGATCATGGAGGTCATCGGCGAGTCCGGCGCCGAGGCCGTCCACCCCGGCTACGGGTTCCTCGCCGAGAACGCGCCGTTCGCACGGGCGTGCGAGGACGCGGGCATCGTCTTCATCGGGCCGCCGGCGAGCGCGATCGACGCGATGGGCAGCAAGACGCAGGCGCGTGCACTGATGCACGCCGCCGGCGTGCCGATCGTCCCGGGCACGACCGAGACGGTGGACACGCTCGAGGACGCGCGCCGCATCGCACGGGACGAGATCGGCTACCCGGTCGCCGTGAAGGCCTCCGGCGGCGGCGGCGGAAAGGGCTTCCGCGTCGCGCTGACCGAGGACGGGATCCAGGAGGCCTACGAGGGCGCCTCGCGCGAGGGCGAGAAGTTCTTCAGCGACGGCCGCGTCTACCTCGAGCGCTACCTGGCGGACCCGCGGCACGTCGAGGTCCAGATCATCGCCGACCGGCACGGACACTGCATCCACCTCGGCGAGCGCGACTGCTCGATCCAGCGCCGCCACCAGAAGCTCATCGAGGAGTCGCCGGCGCCCTTCGCGGACGAGGAGCTGCGCGAGCGGATCGGCGCGATCGGCGTGAACGCGGCCAAGGCCGTCGGCTACGTCGGCGCCGGGACGATCGAGGGCCTCTTCCAGGACGGCGAGTACTTCTTCCTGGAGATGAACACGCGCGTCCAGGTCGAGCACTGCGTGACCGAGATGGTGACCGGCGTCGACATCGTCAAGGAGGGCATTCGCGCCGCGTTCGGCGAGCCGCTGTCGATCACCCAGGACGACGTGCAGCTCAAGGGGCACGGGATCGAGTGCCGCATCAACGCCGAGGACGCCTCGAAGAACTTCGCCCCGGCCCCAGGCCGGATCGGCGCCTACAGGGAGCCCAGCGGCCCCGGCGTGCGCGTCGACTCGGGTGTCGGCCCCGGCGGCGAGGTGAGCCCGGCGTACGACCCGATGATCGCCAAGCTGATCGTCTGGGACGTCGACCGCGAGCAGGCGACGCGGCGCATGCTGCGCGCGCTGGACGAGTACGAGATCGAGGGCCTCAAGACGCTGATCCCGTTCCACAAGGCGCTGCTGGCGACCGAGCAGTGGGCGAACGCCGAGACGTGCCGCGACCTCGTCGAGGACCGCGCCTGGCTGAAGGCGACCGCGCCGGAGAAGCCGGTCGAGCGCGTCGAGGCCGACGACCCCGAGACCGTCGAGCAGAGCTACACCGTCGAGGTCTCCGGCCGGCGCTTCGATGTCAACGTCATCGGGCCGGCGTTCGCGGGCGGCGGCGTCGTCGCCTCCGGGAACGCGGGCGCCGCGGGTGCGAAGAAGCCCGTGCGCAGCGAGCGCAAGAAGGGCGCCGGCAGCGGGCCCGACCTGCTCGAGGCGCCGCTGCAGGGGAACATGTGGAAGGTCGTCGTCGAGACCGGGCAGGCCGTCGAGGAGGGCCAGCTCATCTGCATCATCGAGGCGATGAAGATGGAGAACGAGATCACCGCCCACAAGGCCGGCGTGATCAAGGATCTGCCGATCAAGGAGGGCGCCGCGATCGCCGCGGGCGATCCGATCGCGACGATCATCTCGCCCGCCGCCGACGCCGCCTGAGCGCAGCGCCATGGACTTCGAAGCCCTCGCCGCCGGCTACGCGCAGGCGATCCCGTTCAACATCCACATCGGCCTGCGTGTCCAGGAGATCGGCGAGGGGTACGGCGTGGTCGTCCTGCCCGACGGGCCGACGACGATGAACCACGTGCGCTCCCAGCACGCCGGCGCGCTGTTCACCGCCGGCGAGGCCGCCTCGGGCGCCGCGTTCATCAGCGCCTTCGCCGAGCGGATGGGCGACATCACGCCGCTCGCGGAGCGGGCGGACATCGCCTACCTGAAGATCGCGCGCGGCGACATCACCGCGACCGGGCGCTTCGCCGTCGATCGCGAGGCGCTCTTCGCCGAGCTCGACCGCGAGGGGCGCGTGCGCTTCCCGATCGCCGTCGAGCTGAAGGACCCCGAGGGAACCGTCGTGTGCGAGATGAACGTCCACTGGTACGTCCGCGCGAACGCATGACGACCCCCCTGGAGCCGCAGGTCTGGATCGCCGATTCCGACGAGGCCGAGACGGTCGCGCGCCTGCTGATCGCCTTCCGCGACAGCCTCGGCGCCGACTGGCCGAGCGACAACGCCTTTCTGGCGGGCGTGGAGCGCCTGCTGGACGATCGCAACACGGAGTTCGTGCTCGGCGCCCCGACCCCGGACACCCCGCCGGCCGGCGTCGTGCAGCTGCGCGTGCGCCACAGCATCTGGCGCGCCGGCGGCGACGCGCTGATCGAGGACGTCTACGTCGACCCGACCGCGCGCGGCGGAGGGCTCGGGCGCGCGCTCGTGCAGTACGCGCTGGACTATGCGCGCGTCGAGCGCGGCTGCCGGCGCGCGGAGCTCGACGTCAACGAGGCGAACGAGCCCGCGCTGCGCCTCTACGAGTCGCTCGGCTTCAGCGCGGGACGCGCGGCGTTCACCGGCCGCGACCTCTTCATGAAGCTCCCGCTGGTCGAGCCCGAGCCGACCGGGTAGCGCGGCACGGGGCGACGCGCATGGCCGACGCTCCGCTCTTCGCCTTCGAGCATGTCAGCGTCGACGGCGCTCAGCGCCCGCGCCTGCAGGACGTGAGCATCGTCGTCCCGGGCCGGGGCGTGACGGCGATCGCCGGACCCTCGGGCGCCGGGAAGTCGACGCTCCTGCGCTGCTGCAACCGGCTGGAGGCGCCGTCGGACGGCGTCGTGCGCTACCGCGGCGAGGACGTCGCGGCGCGCGACCCGCTGCTGCACCGCCGCGAGGTGGGCATGGTCTTCCAGCAGCCCGTCGTCTTCCCGGGGACGGTCGCGGACAACCTGCGCGTCGCCGACCCGCAGGCCGGGCGCGAGCGCCTCGCGGAGCTGCTGCGGCGCGCGGCCCTGGACCCGGACGTGTATCTCGAGCGGGACGCCTCGACGCTGTCGGGCGGCGAGGCGCAGCGCGCGTGCCTGGCGCGGACGCTGGCGACCGACCCGAAGGTCGTGCTCGCCGACGAGCCGACCTCGGCGCTGGACGAGACGGCGACCGCCGAGCTCGAGCGCCTCATGCGCTCGCTGGCCGACGACGGTGTGCCGGTGCTGCTCGTGACCCACAACGAGCCCCAGCTCCAGCGGCTCGCCGATCACGTGATCCGCCTCGACGAGGGGCACCTGACCAGCACGGCGGAGCGGCCCCGTGGATGAGGGCACGATCACCGTCGCGGGCCTCGTGCTGTCGCTGTCGCTCGTTGTGGTGGCGATCGGCATCTCCCTGCGCGAGCACCTGCGCCTGGAACGCGACATGGTCGTCGCGGTCGTCCGCGCGCTCGTCCAGCTGCTGATCGTCGGCGCGGCGCTGGAGCTGATCGTCAAGCCCAGCACGCCGCTGATCTGGTCGTGGCTGTGGGTCGCGGGCATCGTGCTGTTCTCCGCCGTGACCGTGCGCCGCCGTGCGCCGCAGCTCCCCGGCGTGTTCGGGATCGCGCTGACCGCGAATGCGACGACCGCGATCGTCGGCCTCGGGCTGACCTTCGGGCTCGGGATCTTCGCGGTGAACGGGCGCACCGTCGTCCCCGTCGCCGGCATGGTCGTCGGGAACTCGCTGAAGTCGTGCGTCGTCGTCGTCCAGATGCTGGCGTCGCTGATCGCCGACCGCCGACCCGACATCGAGGCGCGGCTCGCCCTGGGCCTGCGCGGCACCGACGCCGCGCGGCCGATCGTGCGCCACTCGCTGCGCCTGGCGATCAACCCGCAGATCGAGAACATGAAGGCGCTCGGGATCGTCTTCCTCCCGGGCGCGATGACCGGCCTGATCCTCGCGGGCGTCAAACCCGTCGATGCCGTGCTCGTCCAGCTCGCGCTGATGTACATCATCCTCGGCGCGGTCGTGGTGACGACGGCGATGACGGCGCTCGTCGGCACGCAGCGCCTGTTCACGAGCGACGAGCGGCTCGTGACGCTGGTGCGCTCACGGGAGGACGAGTAGGGGCGCCGGCGCCTGGGCGACGTTTGCACGCATACCGTGCATCTGTCGCCCATGACGGCGCATCCGGATGGTCATCTGATGCTCAGCCCGGCGGGGCCGCCATCACCTCGACGCGGTGGCCGGCGGGGGTGTGCACCTGCGTGCGCGGGCTTGGTGGATGGCCCCAATACTCCGTGCGCAGCGCCGCCTCGTGACCGGCGGCGCGCAGGCGGGCGAGCGTCGCCTCCCAGTCGCCGGCGACGACCGCGACGTGTCCCTCGCGCGGGATCACCGGCTGCTCGGTCAGCAGCAGGTGGATCTGCTGCCCGTCGCGCTGCACCCAGCGCGTGCGCTCGCGCAGCGCCTCGGGCGCCGGCACCTCCTCGAACCCGAGCAGTGCCCAGAAGGCGACCTCGGCCTCGGTGTCCTCGCGGCGCACCTCCAGGCCGACGTGCTGGACGGCCAGGCTCGTCACGCCCCCAGCAGCTCCGCGTTCGCCGCATGGATGCCCAGCTGCTCGGGTGAGCGCCGGGCCAGCGGCAGCTCGCCGGTCTCCAGGTAGTGCAGGTCCTCGCGCAGGATCGCCGCGGCGCGCGCCGCGTCGAGCACCTCGCCGTGCCCGGGGACGACGTGGTCGACACCCCCCAGCAGCGCCCGCAGGCGCTCGAGCGTCGCCACGTAGGCGCTCTTCGACCCGCCCGGCGAGAGCATCGGGATCTCGACCGGCGAGAGGTAGTCGCCGCAGATCAGCACGCGCGCCCAGGGCACGACGATCGCCATGCCGTCGGCGACGTGGCCGTCGGTCGGGTGCAGCTCCAGCTCGTGGTCGCCGTCGCCCACCTCGAGGCGACCGGGCACGGGCAGCGCCTGCAGCTCCCCGAGCGCCAGCGGGCTCCCGCGGCGCACGTAGTGCTCGTCGTCGAACGCGCGCAGCCGGCGGACCGGGTCGCCCATCTCGCCCGTCAGCCGTGCGGCCGTCGTCTCGCTGACCCCGAGCGCTGCGCCGGGGAAGGCCAGGCGCCCGAGCAGGTGGTCCCAGTCGGCGTGCGTGGCGAGCAGGCCGCTGCAGGTCCAGCCGACGTGCTCGAGCAGCCCTGGAAGCGCCTCGAGCTCCTCCGGCAGCACCGGCGAGTCGACGACGAACGTCTCACCCGCCTCGGCGCCGCCGCGAACGACCGTGCAGGTCGTCTGCCAGATCGCCGAGGTGCAGACGAGGACGTCCTCGTGCAGCCCGACGACGCGCATCGCTGCGCCCGGGCCCTACGCCGCGCCGAGGAGCTTCGCCGCTTCGAGCAGCGTCTTCACCTCGGCCGTCGGCTTCTTGGCGCCCGGGTCGAGCACTTCCTTCTTGCGGTTCACCCAGATCACCGGGACCTTCGCCTTGATGCAGGGCTCGATGTCCGCGTGCATCCCGCTGGCGATGTGGACCCAGTTCTTCTTGCCGCCGACGCGCCGCGCGAACTCCGTGAAGTGCGCGGCGTCGGGCTTGTAGGAGCGGACCTGCTGCGCCGTCACGACGAGGTCGAAGACGTGCGGGATGTGGCGTCGCGTCTCGCCGAGGAGCTTGTCGTCGATGTTCGAGATCAGGCCCGTCTGAAACTTCTTGTCGAAGCGCGCGAGCTGCGTGTTCGTCTCCTTGAACGGGCGCCAGCGCGGCAGCGACGCGGGCAGGAAGCCCGACCGCGAGGGCTCAAGCGGCCAGTCGATCTCCTTGGCGATCTGCACGGCGCAGCGGCGCAGCACCTCGGCGTAGAGCTCGTACGAGCCGCCCTCGATCTCGTGCTGCAGTTCGAGGAACCGCGGGAAGATCGCGTCGGGGTCCTCGATCGTGAAGCCCTCGTGCGTCGCCTCGCGCTGGAACGCGTCGATGATCGCCGTCTCCCAGTCGATCAGCGTGCCGTAGACGTCGAAAGTGACCCAGGTGACCTTGGAGGGAAGCGCCATAGACAGCCCATTCTAGGAATCCCCGGCGTGCTACGGCCCGTGGCCGCGTCTGCGGCACGCGCGCAGGGGACGCGCGGCGCGCAGCGTGGCGCCGTCGCGGAGCGTCGCGACGAGCGTCAGCGTGAACGTGCCGGCCGCCGGCGTGCGCACCGTGAACGGACGCGCGAGCGCACTCCCGGTCAGGCGGCGCACCCGCCTGGCGCCGAGCCGCCGCACCGCGGAGCCGCGGCGCGCGTGCAGCAGCATGTTCAGCGCGCGGGCCCGCAGGCAGGCCCGCGCCGCGGGCGCGCCCTCGACGAGGCTCCCCAGCGAGACCGTCCGCGAGCGCGGGGACGACGGCGTCGCCGGCGTCGTCGGCGGCGCCGTGCCCGGGTCCGGGTCG
>JADGPM010000148.1 GCA_017882425.1 Solirubrobacteraceae bacterium | reverse complement strand
GACAAGGGCATCCCGTTCAGCGAGCTGCGTGCCAAGGAGAAGGAAGGGGCCGCGGCATGAACCTGAACCTGTCCGACGAGCAGGAGTTCCTGCGCGAGGCGGCGCGTGGCGCACTGTCGCGCTTCAAGACCGTCGAGGCCGCCCGCGAGGGTCTGGAGGACGACGGCGCCCGGCTCGACCTCTGGCCGACGGCGATCGAGGCCGGCTGGCCCGGCCTGCTGATCGCCGAGGACAACGGCGGCGCCGGCCTGGGTGTCTACGACGCCCTGCTGGTGGCCCAGGAGGCCGGCCGCGTGCTGGCCGGCGCGCCGCTGCTCGGCCCGCTGCCCGCCTCGCTGTTGCTGGACCGCGGCGGCTACGCGCGGATCGGCGAGGTCGCCTCGGGTGAGCTGAAGGCCTCGTGGCTGCCGGCGCGCCCGCCGAGCGAGCTCGAGGAGTCGTGGACCGTCGATGCGCTGAGCGGGATGACCCGCCCGCCGGCGCCGGCCGCGACCGTCGAGGGCGACAGCGTCACGCTCAACGGCACGGTCGCCTGGGCGCCCGACGCCGCCGAGGCGGGCGTGCTCGTCGCGATCGGCCGGACCGCGGACGGCGAGCCCGTCGCGGTCGCCGTCGAAGCCGGCGCCGAGGGCGTCAGCGTCGAGGCCGGGTGGCGCTACGACGCCACCCGCAGCCTGGCGACCGTCACGCTCGCGAATGCGACCGGGACGAAGCTGACCGTGTCCGCGAGCGACATCGCCGAGGCGTGGTACCTCACGCAGGCGCTGATCGCGGCGGAGTCGGTCGGCTCGGTCGAGACCGCGCTCGAGGTGTCCGTCCAGTACGCGAAGGAGCGCTACACGTTCGGCCGCGCGATCGGCTCCTACCAGGCGATCAAGCACAGCCTCGTCGAGATGCTGCGCCGTGTGGAGAATGCGAAGTCGCTGCTGATCTACGCCGGGTTCGCGTTCAGCGACCACCCGGACGAGGTCGCCTACGCGGCGAGCGCGGCGCGCTCGGTCGCGGGCGGCGCGCTCGATTTCGCCGCGCGCCAGCAGATCGCCGTACACGGCGGCATCGGTGCGACATGGGAGCACGACGCACCCCTGACGTTCCGCCGCGCCCAGCTGAGCCGCCGCCTCGTCGGCGGCACCCACGACGCGACCGACCGCGTCACCGAGGAGCTGCTCGCCGGCCGCGGGCCGGCCTCCGAGGCGGCGTAGGTCCAGCGACGTCCGGCGCGGGCCGCGTCCCCACCCGGGGGCGCGGCCGCGTCGTCGTCTACGACAGGGTCTGGCGGCGCATCGCCGGCAGGAGGACGGTGCGCGGCACGTAGCGGCCGGCGAGCGAGAGCACCTTGTTCTGCGGGCCGGGGATCACGGAGCGCTTGCCGGTCAGCATGCCGCGCACGGCCTGCGCGGCGACCTCCTCGGCGGAGACCTTGAGCACGCCCGGGAAGCTCGACTCGTCGAAGCCGGCGACCTCGCCGAACTCCGTGTCGACCGGCCCCGGGCAGAGCGTCGTGACGGACACGCCGGTGCCCGCGAGCTCCGCGTGGATCGCCTCGGAGAACGACTGCACGAACGCCTTCGTCGCCGCGTAGGTGGCCATGCCCGGCATCGGCTGGAAGGCCGCGCCGGAGGCGACGTTCAGGACGGCGCCCGCGCGGCGGCGGACCATCTCCGGCACGACGGCGAGCGTGAGGTGGTGCAGCGCCGCGATGTTGAGCGCGACCTGCCCCTCCTCGCCGTCCGGATCGAGCTCCCACGCGCGACCGTTCGACCCGTAGCCGGCGTTGTTCGCCAGCCCGACGACGTGGCGCTCGCGCTCCGCGACCATGCCGAGCAGCCCGACCCGCGCCTCGCGCTCGCGCAGGTCCGCGGCGTGCACGAACACGTCGACGCCGTGACTGACGCGCACATCATCGGCGAGCTCCAGGAGCCGGTCCTCGCGCCGCGCGACGACGACGAGGTCGTGCCCCAGCGCGGCGAGCTGCCTGGCCAGCTCGGCACCGATGCCGGCCGACGCGCCGGTGACGACGACGACGGACTCCTTGGTGGGAACGGGGAGGCTCATGGCCTGGATCCTGTCAGGTGCCGTGTCCGGGCTCAGCACCGGCGCGCGCCGCGCGCAGCTCGGCGACGGCCGCCTCGGCGCCCCGACGGGCCGCGCGCTCGGCCTCCAGGGCATCGCCCGGGCGCACGGCGCGGCCGATTGTCGGCCCGCGGTCGTCGGACAGCGACTGCACCCATGCGAGGAAGTCGGCAGCGCCCGCGGCGAACGGGTTCGGCGGCTCGGGGACGCCGTCGCGCTCGGCGGCGACGAGCCGTAGGCGGTAGGCCTCGCGCATCCACGGCGCGAGCACGCTGCCGTCGTCGAGCTCGTCTCCCGGACCCCGTGCCCGATCCGCGTCCCACCCGGCGGCGAGCAGCAGCCGGGCGCAGTACTCGAGCACCCGGGCCGCGCCGGGCCGCCCGGCGAACTCCGCCGGAACGTCGGCGGCGTGCGGATCGAAGCCGCCGCCGATGTGGAACCAGCGCAGCGGGACGCCGGAGACGGTCGGGCGATCGCCCTCCCACTCCACGTCGCGGTCGTGCAGGCCCCACGCGCTCAGGTTGATGCCCGGGTCGTCGAGGACGCGGGCGCCGAAGAACTGCGGGGCCAGCGAGAGCCACGTCTGCCCCAGGAACAGCATCCGCGCGAGGTCGAAGACGCACTGGCGGCGGGTGCGCGCCGCCCACCAGTCGAGGAACGCCTCGGCACCCGGGCCGACCGCGACGAAGCCGCTGTTGATGACGCCCGCAGAGAGGATGACCTGCTCGGGACCGTCCCCGTCGGGGACCTGCTCCCACGGGCCGAACGCATGCGGAGTCAGGGCGATGGCGTGTGCGCGCGCGACGTCGATCGCCGGGGTCAGGGCGTCGTACACGACCCCGTCGGCGTCGAGCAGCACGACGGCGTCCTCGCCGCGGGCGAGCAGCGCGCGCAGCAGCTCGGGCTTCATCGCGCTCACCCGCGCCTGCGGGCCGTACGCGGTCAGCCGCCGGCACCACTCCGGTGCGTCGATCCCGATGTCGTGCGGCACGAGCAGCTCGAAGTGGTCGCCGGGGGCCGCAGGCTCGCGGTCACCGGCGAGCAGCACGGCGAATCCAGCCCCCGGATGGCGCTCGAGGAACGAGGCGGCTGTCACGCGGGCCTCTGCCAGGTAGTTCCGCGTGACGATCGTGCAGCCGAGCATCCGGGTGCGGTAGCTTCGCAGAACGTGACCGGCGAGGCAGGGGCGCAGAAGGACCCCGCGCACATCGACGCGGACTGGACGAGAGCGCTCGATCTCATCGACGGCGTCCGCCTTCGCGAGGTGCGCAATGTCGTCACGTTCAACGGCGTCACGACCGAGGTCCACCGCGCCGACTGGAACGTCGCGGGCGGCGAGGTGGTTCACATCGTGCACGTCGCGCTGCGCCCCGGCGTCGTCAGCGCCTGGCACATGCACCGCCACCAGACCGACCACGTCTTCTGTGTCGGCGGCGCGCTGAAGGTCGTGCTCTACGACGACCGGGAGGGCTCGCCGACGCGCGGGAAGGTCGACGAGCTCGTCGTCAGCCCGATGCGCCCGACGCTGCTCGTGATCCCGCCGGGCCTGTGGCACGGCGTCGCGAACGTCGCGGGCGAGACCAGCTGCTTCGTCAACTACTTCGATCGCGCGTACGACTACGCCGATCCCGACGAGTGGCGACTTCCGCCCGACAGCGAGCAGATCCCGTACCGGTTCTGAGCAGCGCCGTCGCGTTCACCCTGTGGACGGACGACCCGGCGCTGGCCGCGCGCGCCGACGCGGCGGGCGTCGAGCGCATCGGCGTGGACCTCGAGCGCAGCGGCAAGCACGAGCGCCAGGCGGGGCGCGGGACGTTCATCTCCACCCACCGCGAGGAGGCCCTCGACCCGCTCGCCCGAGTGCTGCGCCGGGGGGCGCTGTTCGCGCGCACCGAGCCGCTGCACCGCGGGACGCGCCCCGAGGTCGAGCGGCTGCTGGCACGCGGCGTCGGAGTGCTGATGCTTCCGATGTTCCGCAGCGCCGGCGAGGTCGAGGAGTTCGCCGGCATCGTCGCCGGGCGCGCGACCGTCGTGCTGCTGCTGGAGACGCGCGAGGCGCTGGCGGCGCTCGAGGCGATCCTCGACGTGGACGGTGTCGACGAGGTCCACATCGGTCTCAACGACCTGTCGATCGCGCTCGAGCTGCCCAACCGCTTCCTCGTGCTCACCGGGCGCGCAGTGGCGCGCGCCGCGGCGCTGGTGCGCGCCGCGGGGCTGCCGCTCGGGGTGGGCGGCGTCGGGCGCCTGCACGACGAGCGCCTGCCGATCCCGCCGGACCTGATCTACGCGCAGCTCGCGCGGCTCGGCGCGACGCGCACCCTGATCTCGCGCGCGTTCCTCGGCTCGGGGCCGGGCCCGATCGACCTCGGCGCCGAGCTCGCGCGCAGCCGTGCACGCCTCGCCGAGCTGTCGCTCAGCGAACCGGCCGAGCTCGAGCGGGCGCGCCGGCGCCTGGTGGCGGCGACGCAGGCCTGCCCCGCCTGGTGACCGCCGCAGCCGGCGCGACCCGCATGGAACACTGGACCGCATGAACGCGATCCCCTCGCCGCGGCGCGCCGTGCTGCCCGCCGCCGCGCTGCTCGCAGCGCTCTGCTGCCTTCTGCTCGCCGCACCGCGCGCGCACGCCGCCGCGAAGACCACCTGGCTCTGCAGCCCGAGCCTCAGGAGCGACCCGTGCCGCCCGAGCCTTGCGACCACGCAGATCGCGCCGACCGGGACCGTCCTCGGCAGCACGCAGGTGACGGCGGCGAAGAGGCCCGCGTTCGACTGCTTCTACGTCTACCCCACCGTGAGCAACCAGCCGAGGCCGCAGGCGACGCTGAAGATCGACCCCGAGGAGCGCTCGATCGCGCTCTATCAGGCCTCGCGCTACTCGAAGGACTGCCGCGTCTACGCGCCGATGTACCGCCAGATGACGATCCAGGGGCTGCTCAACCCGAAGACGGTCACCGCGAAGATGCGGACCACCGGCTACGCCGACGTCGTCGCCGCCTGGCGCGACTACCTGCGGCACGACAACAAGGGCCGCGGCGTCGTGCTGATCGGGCACTCGCAGGGCAGCTTCGTCCTGCGCAGCCTGATCGCGAAGGAGATCGACCCGAAGCCGACGGTCCGCCGGCGGCTGATCTCCGCGGTCCTGCTCGGCGGCGACGTCGTGGTGAAGAAGGGATCCGACCGCGGCGGGGACTTCAAGAACGTGGGCGCCTGCCGCTCCGCGAAACAGGTCGGCTGCGTCGTCGCCTTCTCGACCTACAACGAGACCCCGCCGGCGAACTCGCTGTTCGGCCGCACCACCGTGCCGATCGCCGGGCTGCCGGCCTCCGGCCGCAAGGACCTCGAAGTCCTGTGCACGAACCCGGCCGCGCTGGGCGGCGGCTCCGCGCCGCTGGATGCGATCTACCCGACGACGCCGTTCGCCCCCGGCACGGCGATCGGGGCGCTCGTGCCGCTGATCGGCTTCCCGGTTCCCACCGTCCCGACCCAATGGCTCGAGGCCAGGGGCGCCTACACCGGCCGGTGCTCGGCCGATGGCGGAGCGCACGTCCTGCGCATCACCGGCGTCGACGGCGCCCCGGTGCTCAAGCCGCTCGCCGACGCCTCGTGGGGCCTGCACCTCGCCGACGCGAACATCGCGCTGGGCAACCTGACGGCCCTGGTCGAGAGCCAGGCCAGGGCGTATCTCAAGCGCTGACCCGGCCGAGTCGGTGGCCGTGGACATGACGGGCGCCGCGCCGGCGGGCGCAGGAGGGTCGTGGCCGCGCGTCGCCTTCGCGGTGCTGGCGGCGCTCGCGGCCGCACTTCTCGTCTGGCTGACGCGCCACCAGACGTTCATCCAGGACGAGTGGTCCTTCCTGCAGTACCGCTACTCCGGCGGGATCCCATCGCTGCTGCGTGCGCACAACTCGCACGTGATGGTCCTGCCGCTGCTGATCTACAAGATCCTCTTCCACACGGTCGGCCTGCACGCGCGCTGGCCCTACGTGCTGACGCTCGTCGTCGCGCATGTCGCGGTGGTGACGGGCGTCTTCGTCCTCGTCCGGCGGCGGATCGGCGACGCGGCGGCGCTCGCCGTCGTCGCGCCGCTGCTGCTGCTCGGCGCCGCCTGGGAGGACCTGCTGTGGCCCGCCTCGCTGAACTTCGTCCTCGTGACGCTCGGTGCCGTCGTCGCCTGGCTCGGCCTCGACCGGCGTGACCGCCGCGGTGACCTCGTCGCCCTCGCAGGGGCGCTCGTCATGGTCGCCAGCTCGACGGCATGCGTCGCGTTCCTCGCCGCCCTCGGCGCGGAGCTCTGGCTCACGCGCCGGCGCCGGTCGCTCTGGATCGTCGCGATCCCGCTGGCCCTGTTCGTCGCCTGGGGCCTGCGCTACGGCACCTCGGACGTGACCCTCGACGCGGTGATCGCGACCCCGCGCTGGGCCGCGAACGCCGCCGCGGCCGCCGCCGGCGGATACGCCGGCCTGACGGTCGAGTGGGGCCGCGCGCTGATCGTGCTGGCCGCCGCGGGCGCAGTGACGTGGTGCGTCAGGCGCCCGGGCCGCCTGGACCCGCGCGCATGGAGCCTCGCGATCGCCGCGGCCGGCTTCTGGCTCCTGACGGGCGTCGGGCGTGCTCTGGTGGTGGATCCCGGTACCGCGAGCCGGTACGTCTACGTCGGCGCGGTCCTGCTCGTGCTGCTGGGGGCCGAGCTGCTGCGGGATCTGCGCGCCGGGCGCGCGGCGCTCTGGGGTCTGGCGGCCTTCGCGCTGTTCGCGCTGCTGGCCGGCGCCGACGGCCTGCGCTTCGGCGACCACGCGCTGCAGTCCGCGTCCGACGAGCTGCGCGCCCGCACCGGCGCGCTCGAGCTCGTCGCGGCGAGCGCCCCGGCGGACTACGCCGTCGCCCCCGGGCTGGCGCCGATCGTCGCCGGGCCCTACCTCGCCGTCGTCGGGCGCGCCGGATCCTCGCCCGCCGACAGTCCCGCAGAACTGCTGATGGCACCGGCGCCCGCGCGCAGCGCAGCGGACATGGTGCTGACGGACATCGCGCCGAACATCACGCCGGTCGCGGCGAGCGCGGCGGGCTGCCGGCCGAAGCCGGGCGCAGCCGAGGTCGCCGTGCCCGCCGGGTCCGCGGCCGTGGTCGCCGGCGGGGCCGGTGCCGAGATCCGGCTGCGGCGGTTCGGCGACGGATGGCCGCAGGCGGCCCGAGCCGTGCTGCCCGCGAGCGGTGGGCTGCGGATCGCCTTCCCCCGCGATCGCTCCCCGGCGCCGTGGCACGTGCAGGTGACCGGCGGTGGACCGGTGCGGACGTGCGCCGCCGCCTGAGAGCGCGCCATGCGGCGCGCGCGGCCATGCCGCCCCCTACCCTGGCTCACATGCGGTGCAGCATCTGCCTCCTGTCGGCGCTCTGCGCGCTCGTCGTCACCGCGCCCGTCGCTCCTGCCGCCGCGGCGACCCACAGGCCCGCCCACCTCTCCGTGCTCGTCACGAACGACGACGGGGTCGCGGCCCCCGGGATCGACGCACTCGTCCAGGCGCTGCGCCGGCAGCCGGCGCTCACCGTGACCGTCGTCGCCCCCGCGAAGAACCAGAGCGGCACCGGCGGGAAGACGACCGCTGGCACGCTGAAGGCGATCCGTTCGCGCACGAAGAGCGGCTACCCGGCGACTGCGGTGGCGGGCTACCCCGCGGACACGATCACGTACGCCCTGGCGCACCAGTTCCGGCGCCGCAAGCCGGACCTCGTGCTCTCCGGCATCAACTTCGGCCAGAACATCGGCCCGTTCGTCGGCATCTCGGGCACCGTCGGCGCGGCGCTGGCGGCCGGGAAGCGCGGCGTTCCCGCGCTCGCCACGAGCCAGGGCGTGGGCTCCCCGACGAACTTCCCCGCCGGGGTGAAGCAGACCATCGCCTGGCTCGTCGCCAACCGCGCCCACCTGCACAGGGGCCGCGTCGTCAGCATCAACACGCCGACGTGCTCGAAGGGCCACGTGCGCGGCATCCTCGGCGCGACCGTCGCCGCCTCGTACGGGAGCAACGACCCGTTCGGAGCGGTGGACTGCTCGACCACCGCCAGGCCGGCCTCCGGCTCGGACGTCGCCGAGTACTACGCCGGCTACGCGACGATCGGCGTGCTGCGTCGCTGACGGACGCGCAGCGGCGGCGTCCGGTCAGTCCCGGACGAGCTTGGAGAGGTGGTGCAGCCGGATGTGGCCGCAGTGGCCGCACAGCATGGCGGCGACCTCGAAGCCGTCGGCGGTCTCCCCCGTGAAGGCGATCTCCCCGCCGGGCGTGATCGCCTGCATGAAGAAGGTCTCGTCGGCGAGCTCCAGCGCGGCATGCCCGCACGCCGGGCAGGTCGGATCGTCGGCGCCCTTGCGGTGCAGCGCGTCGACGATCACCGCGAGGCGCGGCTCGAGCTCGTCAGGCGGTTGATCGGTGGCCATCGGTGCATGCTCTCACGCGCCACGGGCTGATCGCGGCCGGGTCCATGCTGATCCTCCACCGCCTCCCTCCAGGTCGTGACCCCGCCGGGCTGAGAGACGCCGGCACGCGTCAGCCGCTCCCGGATCGTCGAGAGCTCGCCGCTGAAGTCCGCGATGGCGGCCTCGACCGGCTGCGCCACCACTCCGCGTCGTCGCACGTGCTCGCCGGCGCGGACGTGGAGGACCGCGATGACGCGCTCGAGGCTGCGCGCGCGCTGCTCGAGCCGCAGCCGCTCGAGCAGCGCGCCGAGGGCCTCCGTGCCCACCGACCCGCCGCCTCGCCGCTCTCCGCTCACGACACCGAGCAGCCCGGCGCGCGGCGACGCGCG
>JADGPM010000147.1 GCA_017882425.1 Solirubrobacteraceae bacterium | reverse complement strand
CCCTCGGCTGACGACCGACGACGGCGCGCGACGAACAGCCGGGCGCCCGACCGCTACTGCCCGACGTTCACCACCTGGCCGGTCTTCGGATCG
Organism: Solirubrobacteraceae bacterium; assembly: GCA_017882425.1. Taxonomy (GTDB): domain Bacteria; phylum Actinomycetota; class Thermoleophilia; order Solirubrobacterales; family Solirubrobacteraceae; genus F1-60-MAGs163. The sequence goes on along the minus strand of JADGPM010000147.1, from coordinate 33,080 downwards.
ACCTTGCTGATCCTCGGGCGCTGGGTGACGCGGGCGGTGAGGTCGCCCTCGGGCGGCTGGTCGCCGGCGGTCACCGCGCGGGCCTTGCCGTTGAGCCCGGCGGCGACGCGGTAGTGCAGCTTGTGCGTCCCCGCCCGGGCGGCGGTGACGAGCCAGCGGAAGGTGCGCGTCCGGCCTGCGGCGAGCGGGCCGAGCGCCCAGGTGTTGACGTAGGCGGTGACGCCGTTCGGCGGACCGAGATTGACGATCCACACCGGCCGCAGCGGGTCGGCGTTGCCCGGCTGCGTGGATTCGTAGTTGAAGCCGTCGACCGTCATCGCGACGTTCGGGATCGTGGCGCTGCCGGTGTTGCGAACGGTGATCGAGAGCGGCACCGTGTCGGCCAGGCCCTGGTTGCGCGGGAAGGTCGCGTCGACGACGCGGACGCGGTACGACGCGCTGGACTCACCGGCGTCCTGGCGCGCTCCGCCGCCGCAGCCCACGGCGAGACCCGCGGTGGCGGCCAACGCTGCCACGACCGCGATCCCTGGACCTGACAGCAACCCGGGCCTCCTCACGCCGCGCGACGCTACCACAGGACTCGGCGCAGGCCACCGCGAACGCGCCGTCCAGGTGCGCGGCGACGGTTGGTGTTTGCGACTGATCCGTGTGCTCCCGTAGAGTCCCGCAAGCCGGGGCCGCGGGAGAGCGGTCGTGTGCGTCACAGGGAGAGGAGGGGAGCATGGTTCGAAGCACCGCCGACAGGGCGATCAGCCCTGCCAGGGAGCTGTTCGAGGAGATCGGGGACATGATGATCCTCACGGGGAAGACGATCGTCTCCGCGATCCGTCCCCCGTACCCCTACGGCGGCGAGTTCATCTCCCAGTTCCTGTTCGCGCTGCGCCTCTGCTGGTTCCCGCTGCTGATCTCGACCGTCGCCTTCGGCTACGCGGCGCCCGGGCTGCAGGCCGCGAACTTCCTCGTCCTCTTCGGCGCGCTCGATCGCCTCGGGGGCTTCTTCGTCCTCGCGTCGATCCGCGAGTTCGCGCCCTTCGTGACCGCGATCGTCCTCGCCGGCGTGGCGGGCACCGCGATCACCGCCGACCTCGGCGCCCGCAAGATCCGCGAGGAGCTCGACGCCCTCCAGGTGCTCGGCGTCGACCCGATCAAGAACCTCGTCGTGCCGCGCTTCCTCGCGCTGATGCTCGTGACCGGCCTGTTCGACGTCTACGCGCTGCTGTTCGGCATCTTCGGCGGGATCATGACCACGCTCGTGAACCACGCCCCGCTCGGGCCGTTCTGGGCGACCTTCTTCACGAACGCCTCGGTGACGGACCTCTGGGGGTCGGTCCTCAAGTGCCTGATGTTCGGCGCGATCATCGCGATCGTCTGTTGTTACAAGGGCATGACCGCCTCGGGCGGCGCCGCCGGTGTCGGGCGCGCGGTGAACCAGGCGGTCGTGATCGCCTTCCTCGGCGTCTTCGCGTTCAACTACGTGTTCACCCAGACGCTGCTGGCCACCCACCCGGAGATCAACGTCATCCGCTGAGGCGGAGGACCGATCGTCATGGGCAGCAGCTGGCTCAGCGTCCCGCGCGACTGGCTCGCGTCGTTCGGGGAGATCGCGAAGTTCTGCGGCCGGATCCTCGGCGAGGTCCTCGGGCTCAAGGTCATCCGCTACTTCGGCGAGGCCCTGCGCCAGGCCGGCGTGCTGATCGTCTCCTCGACGATCGTCATCTGGGGCCTGGTCTTCATCATCGGGCTGCAGTGCGGGATCGAGGGCGCGTACTTCAACCGCTCGGTCGGCGCGCCGGCCTACGCGGGCGTCTTCGCCGCCTGGTGCGACCTGCGCGAGCTCGTCCCGTACGCGTTCGGCTACATGATGGCAGCGAAGGTCGGCACCGGCATCGTCGCCGAGCTCGGCTCGATGCGGATCTCCGACGAGATCGACGCGCTCGAGGTCATGGGCATCGACTCGATGACCTTCCTGTGCGCGACGCGCCTGCTCGCCGCCTGGATCGTGCTGCCGTTCATGTACATCGCCGCGATCGGCGCCGGCTTCTTCGCCAGCTACCTCGCGGTGGTCGTCCAGATCGGCGAGGTCTCCCAGGGCGGCTACTCGCTGATCTTCTGGCAGTTCCAGAATCCACCGGACCTCGTGTTCAGCCTGACCAAAGCCATGGTCATGGCGACGGTCATCGTCCTCGTCGGCTGTTACTACGGCTACACGGCGAGCGGTGGCCCTGTGGGCGTGGGAACCGCGACCGCGAAGTCGATGGTGCTCAACATCGTGCTCGTGCACCTCATCGGGATGCTCGGCACGCAGGTCTTCTGGGGCGCGAACCCGCGCGCACCGATCGGAGGGTGAGGATGGGCGAGGACGACTTCCGGACCAACGCGGACGGCACGCCGGCCGAGGATCTCCCGACGAAGGATCAGCTCGCGGGCGAGTCGTTCGCGGAGCGGAGCAACGAGCGCGAGGCCGCCGTCGAGGCCGAGGCGAGCACCGGCGCCGGAGTCGACGAGCCCGACCTGCCGCCCGCCGTCGCCAGGTTCCAGGCCGAGCACCCGAACGCCGACGCGGACGCCGCGCGCGTCTCCGTCGTGCACGAGGCCGAGCGCGGCCAGGACGACGAGTACCGCTGGCACACCGGCCTCAACCGCCCGACGGGCGTGCCGGACGCCGTCGAGTTCATCGAGGTCCACAAGGCGTTCGGGCGCAACAAGATCCTGCGCGGGCTCAACATGGGCCTGCCCGAGGGCAAGATCTCGATGATCCTCGGGCCGTCGGGCACGGGCAAGTCGGTCTGCATCAAGCACATGGTCGGCCTGCTCTACCCGGACGACGGCGACGTCGTCGTGCACGGCGAGTCGGTCCCGAACATGCGCGACGACGAGCTGTTCGCGATGCGCAAGAAGTTCGGCGTCCTCTTCCAGGACGGCGCGCTGTTCGGCTCGATGAACCTGCTCGACAACGTGGCCTTCCCGCTGCGCCAGCACACCGACAAGGGCGAGGACGAGATCCTCGAGATCGTCGGCCGGCGCCTCTCGGAGGTCGGCCTCGGCGAGGCGGGCGACAAGTTCCCCAACGAGCTCTCCGGCGGGATGCGCAAGCGCGCAGGGTTCGCCCGCGCGCTGGTGCTCGACCCGGACATCGTCCTGTTCGACGAGCCGGACTCCGGGCTGGACCCGGTGCGTACGGCGCTCCTCTGCGAGCTCATCCAGGAGATCCACGAGGAGAACGGCGGGGCCTACACCGTCATCACCCACGACATCATGAGCGCCCGCCGCGTCGCGGAGTACATCGCGGTGCTGTGGCGCGGGCGGATCGTGGAGTCCGGCCCGGCCGCCGAGCTGTTCAACTCCGACAACGCCTTCGTCCGTCAGTTCCTCTCCGGGGCGGCACAGGGGCCGCTCGGGATGGAGTGAGCGGTCCCCCCGGACCACGAGATCCCCCCCGAGCACAGCCGACCGACCAGACAGACGACCATTCCGCCTCCGAAGACACCACGCCGTTTCACCCATGAGGGGGACGCATGACCACCGCCCGGGCGATGACGCTCGGTGCGCTCGTGGTCGCGGCCGCCCTCGTGGCGATCCTGCTGCTCGGCGGCAACGGCGCGCACCAGTACAAGCTCGTCTTCCAGACGGCCGGGCAGCTGGTCAACGACAACGACGTCCAGGTCGGCGGGCGGCGCGTGGGCTCGGTGAAGGACGTCCAGCTCACCGCGAACAACCAGGCCGAGATCACGATCGAGGTGGACAAGCCGTACGCGCCGCTGCACGAAGGCACGACCGCGGTGATCCGCGCGACCTCGCTCTCCGGCGTCGCCAACCGCTACATCGCGCTCAGCCCGGGCCCCGACAACGCTCCCAAGCTGGCCGACGGCGCGGTGCTCGCCGCGGACAAGACGACCACGATCGTCGACCTCGACCAGCTCTTCAACACGCTCGACGCCCCGACGCGCAAGGGCCTCGCCGACACGATCCAGGGCTTCGCGACCTGGTACGCCGGCAAGGGCCTGCAGGCGAACGCCGCCGGGCGCTACTTCCCGCCCGCGCTGTCGTCCACACGCAATGTCCTCGAGAAGCTGAACGCCGACCAGGTCGCGCTCAACACGCTCGTCCAGGACACCTCGCAGGTCGTCACGACGCTGGCGCGCAAGGCGCCGACGCTGACCGACCTCGTCTCCAACGCGGACACGACCTTCGGCGCGATCGCCTCCGAGAACGCCTCGCTCTCCCAGGCACTCTCACTGCTGCCGCAGACGCTGCGCCGCGCCAGCACGACGTTCGTCGACCTGCGCCTCGCGCTGGACGACGTCGACAAGCTCGTCGCCGCGTCCAAGCCCGCATCGAAGAACCTCGCCCCGTTCCTGGCGACGCTGCGCCCGCTGCTGACCGAATCCCAGCCGACGATCGCCCAGCTCGCCAAGCTCGCGCGCCAGCCCGGGCCGAGCAACGACCTCACCGATCTGCTGACGACCTCCCCGCAGCTGTCGAACGTCGCGTCGACGTCCTTCCCGAACGCGGTCACCGCGCTGAAGGATTCGACGCCGGTCTTCAACTTCATCCGCCCGTACTCGCCGGACCTCGTCGGCTGGCTGCGCGACTTCGGCCAGGGCGCCTCGAACTACGACGCCAACGGGCACTTCGCGCGCGTCGCGCCGGTCTTCAACGCCTTCAAGTACGACGCGCCCTCGAACGAGCTGGTCCCGGTCCCGCCGGCGCTCCGCACGCCGGGCCTGGAGAACGGCGCGTCGATCGTCCAGCGCTGCCCTGGCGCCGCGATCCAGCGGCCGGCCGACGGCAGCGCGCCGTGGCAGGACACCGGCGGCAAGCTCGACTGCCAAGCCTCGATCGTTCCTCCGGGGCCGTGATCGCGTGAAGCGGATCGCCGCCATCCTCGTGCTGGTCCTCGCGGGCGCCGTGCTCGTCGTCTTCGCGACGGGCTCGGGCAACGACGGCAGCTACCGCGTGCGCGCGATCTTCAAGAACGCCTCCTTCGTCATCCCCGGGGAGGACGTGAAGATCGCCGGCGTCCGCGTGGGGAAGATCGAGACGCTCGACCTGACGCCGGACAACAAGGCCGCGGTCGTCCTGGCCATCGACGACCCGAACTACCACGACTTCCGCACCGACGCCTTCTGCATCGTGCGCCCGCAATCGCTGATCGGCGAGAAGTTCATCGAGTGCCAGCCGACGCAGCCGCGCGCGCCCGGCACGGCGCCGGCGCCGCTGCTGCCGAAGATCAAGAACGGCCCGGGCAAGGGCCAGTACCTGCTGCCGTCGACGAACACCGCCAAGGCGATCGACATCGACCTGCTGAACAACATCATGCGCCTGCCGCTGCGTGAGCGGTTCACGATCATCATCAACGAGCTCGGGACCGGTCTGGCCGGCAACGGCGCGGCACTCAACGCCGCGCTGAAGCAGTCCAACCCGGCGTTCAAGGCGTTCGACCAGGTGCTCGCGATCCTCGCCCAGCAGAACCGCACGCTCGCCTCGCTGGCCGTCAACGGCGACACCGTGCTCGCGCCGCTGGCGCGCTCGCGCAAGCAGATCCAGGGCTTCATCAACGCCTCGGCCAAGACGGCGACCGCGACCGCCGAGAAGAGCATCGCGCTGCAGGCGAACATCAAGCTCTTCCCGCCGTTCCTGCGCCAGCTGACGCCGACGATGAACGAGCTCGGCAACCTGTCGGACCAGTTCACGCCGGTCGTCTCGGACCTCTCGCGCTCGGCCGACTCGATCAACACGTTCGTCACCGGCGCGCCGGCCTTCACCAGCGCCGGCACGACGGCGTTCAAGAGCCTGGGCGACACGGCGGACATCGGCGGGCCTGCGCTGCAGGCCTCGCTGCCGCTCGTGCAGAGCCTCGGCACGCTCTCCAAGACGGCCGTGCCGCTGACGCAGAATCTCAGCGCGTTCCTGACCTCACTGAAGACGCAGGGCGGCATCAACCGCCTGATGGACTTCGTCTTCTACGGCGCGGGCGGCATCAACGGCTACGACCAGTATGGCCACTACCTGCGCGCCCGGCTCGTGCTGACGACCTGCCAGACGTACGTCCTGGTCAACCAGCTCGGCTGCACCGCGAACTTCAACAAGGACCTCGGGTCCTCGACCACCTCGCCGAGCGCGGGCACCGCCGCCGCGAGCGCGCAGGCGGTGTCGTCGAAGAGCACGGGGTCGTCCGCGCAGGCAGGCTCGACGACCGCGGCGACACCCGCGGCGATCAAGCTGCCGACGACGATCCTGCCGGGCGACAGCGGCGTCAAGCCGGGCGCGGGCGCCGCGCCGACGACCTCGTCGACCCCGAAGCGGGCGCCCGACGCGCGCTCCGTCCAATCCCTCCTCGACTATCTCCTGGGCGAATGAGACGGCGCACCGGAGCAGCCTCGATCGCAGCGAACCCCGTGCTGATCGGCGCGGCGACGATCCTCGTCGTCATCGTCGCGGTGTACCTCGCCTACAACGCGAACTCCGGCCTGCCGTTCGTGCCGACCTACCACGTGCGGGTCGACGTCCCGAACTCGGCCGGCCTGGTGAAGGGCAACGACGTGCGCATCGGTGGCACGCGGATCGGCCTCGTGTCGGGCATCACGCCGCAGTCGCACCCCAACGGGGCGGTCACCGCGGTCATCGACCTCAACCTGCAGACGGTCGCCAAGCCGCTGCCGGTCGACACGCTCGTGATCATCCGCCCGCGGTCGGCGCTCGGGCTGAAGTACGTCCAGCTCACCCGCGGGACGAGCTCGAAGACGGTGCCCGACGGCGGGACGCTGCCGCTTGCCCAGGCCAAGCCCGAGCCGGTCGAGCTGGACCAGGTCTTCAACATGTTCAGCGACCCGACGCGCCGGGCGATCCAGGCGAACCTGCTGGCGTTCGGCAACGGCTTCGCCGGCCGCGGGGCGGACCTGAACTTCGCGATCAAGGACCTCGACCCGCTGCTCACAGAGCTCGGGCCCGTGATGCGCAACCTGTCGAGCACGAGAACGGACCTGCGCGGCTTCCTGCGCGGACTCGCCCGCGCCGCCTCGGTCGTCGCGCCCGCCGCCGAGACGCAGGCCGCCCTCTACCGCAACCTGGACTCGACGTTCAGCGCCCTCGCGGGGGTCACGACGCCGATCCAGCAGTCGATCGTCGGCGGCGTCCCCGCGCTGGCGACGGCGATCCGCGACCTGCCGCAGATCCGGCCCTTCCTGGCCAACAGCGCCGACCTCTTCCACCAGCTGCAGCCCGGCATCAACGCGCTCGCCGACGCGGCGCCGGACCTCGCCGACACGGTCCGCATCGGCACGCCCGTACTGCAGCGCTCGCCGGCCTTCAACGCGCGAGTTGCGACGACGCTGAAGTCCGTCGAGGCGTTCAGCACCGACCCGCTCGTGAAGCTGGGCGTCAACGACCTCGCGACCGCTGCGGGGATCCTCGAGCCGACGATCGCCTTCATCACGCCGGCCCAGACGGTCTGCAACTACCTCGGCACGGCGCTGCGCAACGCGTCGAGCCTGCTGAGCGAGGGCGGCAGCAACGGCACGCTGCAGCGGTTCTCGATCATCGCGGCGCCGAGCGGGCCCAACAACGAGGGCTCGCCCTCCTCGGCGCCGGCCAACGGCGGCTCGCCGAACAACTTCCTGCACTCCAACCCCTACCCGTTCACGGGTGCTCCGGGGCAGCCGAAGACCTGTGAGGCGGGCAACGAGAAGTTCATCCCGGGCAAGGTCGTCATCGGCAACGTCCCCGGCCAGGCCCCGACGACCCTCCACGACAACACGAAGCCCTGATGGCGAGCCTGCGTCGCAACAAGGACGGCCGCCCGCGCACGCTGCGCAAGGACCGCACGGGCGCCAACCCGGTGCGTGTCGGCATCCTCGTCCTGATCGGCGTCCTGCTGATCTCGTACTTCGGCTTCACGAAGAACAATCCGTTCTCGCGGCCCTTCGAGTTCAAGGCGGTCTTCCCGTCGGCGAACTCGATCCGCCTGAACTCCCCGGTGCGCATCGCCGGCGTCAACGTCGGCAAGGTCACCAAGGTCGAGGGCCAGGACGGCACGAACAACGCCGTCATCACGATGGAGGTCCAGGACCAGGGGCTGCCGATCCACAAGGACGCCGAGCTGAAGATCCGCCCGCGCATCTTCCTGGAGGGCAACTTCTTCGTCGACCTGCACCCTGGCACGCCGTCGGCGCCGACGATCTCCGACGGCGACACGATCTCCGTCGCCCAGACGGCCACGCCGGTGCAGCTCGACCAGGTGCTCACCGCGCTGCAGCAGGACACGCGCCGCCAGCTCCAGATCACGCTCGCGAGCCTCGGCACGGCCCTGACCGCGAAGCCGACGGCGGCCGAGAACGCCGACCAGACGCCGTACGTCTACGGCAAGTCCGCGGCGCAGGCGCTGAACAGCGCGATCCCGTTCGGCAAGAGCGCGCTGCGCGACAGCGCGATCACCCAGCAGGCGCTGCAGGGCGTCGTGCCGTCGGACCTGACGGGCCTCGTGCAGGGCCTGGCGTCGACGGGGAGGAAGCTCGCCAGCAGCGAGCAACAGCTCGGCGACCTCGTCGACAACTTCAACACGACGCTCGGCGCGCTCGCCAGCCAGCAGAGCAATCTGCAGCAGTCGGTGGCGCTGCTGGGACCGACCGTGCAGACCGCCTACACCTCGCTCGGGCGGCTGAACGCCGCGCTCCCGAACGTCCGCGCCTTCTCGCTGGCGCTCGTCCCCGGCGTCGAGCAGACGCAGCCGACGATCGACGCGGTCACGCCGTGGATCGCGCCGACCCGCAAGCTCGTCTCCCAGGAGGAGCTGGGCGGCCTCGTCGGTGACCTGCAGCCGGCCACCGCGAGCCTGGCGAAGGCCAGCACGGAGAGCATTCCGGTCCTGCAGCAGGGCGACCTCCTCTCCAGGTGCGTCTCCAACGTGATCCTGCCCGCCGGCGACGTGAAGCTCGAGGACGGGCCGTTCTCCACGAACCAGGAGAACTACAAGGAGTTCTGGTACTCGATGGTCGGGCTCGCGGGTGAGGGCCAGAACTTCGACGGCAACGGCCAGTACGTGCGCTTCCAGACCGGCGGCGGCAACTACGGCGTGAAGCTCACCGGCGGCAACCTGGGCGCCGGCGGCACGCTGTTCGGCAACTCGGTCGGCCAGCCGCTCGGAACGCGCCCCGCATGGAACGGCGGCACGAAGCCCGTGTACCGCGCCGACAAGGCGTGCTACACGCAGAAGATCCCGGACTACAACGCCTTCCCCGCAGGCCCGTCGGACGCCGGCTAGGACCACTGATGGCACTCGCAATCCGCAAGCACCTCAAGGACTTCATCGCGATCCTCGCGCTCGCGGCGATCGCGATCCTCGTCGGCGGCTTCATCCTCTCCCACCAGCGCTTCTACCTGCCCTCCTGGGTGCCGCTCGTCGGCAGCAGCTTCGTCGACTACAACGCCGAGTTCCAGACGGCGCAGGCGGTCACCCCGGGCCAGGGCCAGACCGTGCTGATCGCCGGCGTCCAGGTCGGCGAGATCGGCAAGGTCACGCTGAAGGACGGCCGTGCGATCGTCCAGATGAAGATGAAGAAGCAGTACACGCCGATCTACCGCGACGCGACCGCGCTGCTGCGCCCCAAGACCGGCCTGCAGGACATGGTCATCGAGCTCGATCCCGGCCACAAGGGCGCCGGGAAGATCCCCGAGAACGGCACGCTGCCGGTCGCGCAGACCAGCCCGGACATCAACCCGGACGAGATCCTCGCGGGCCTCGACACGGACACGCGCGCCTATCTGCGGCTGCTCGTCGCCGGCGCCGGCGAGGGCCTGGGCGGCAACGCCGCGAACCTCTCGGCGACGCTCAAGCGCTTCGACCCGACCGCGCGCTACCTGACGCGGATCGGCGCCGCGCTGCGCACGCGCAGCGCGAACATCCGGCGCTCGATCCACAACTTCCGCCTGATCGCGCAGGAGCTCGGCTCGCGCGACACCCAGCTCGCGCAGTTCGTCGACTCCTCCAACCGCGTCTTTCAGTCGTTCGCGAATCAGCAGGCGAGCCTGAGCCAGACGATCAGCCTGCTCCCGGGTGCCCTGCAGGCGACGGACTCCGCGCTGACGAAGTCCTCGACGCTGTCGGCGGAGCTCGGGCCGACGCTCGGCAGGCTGCTGCCGGCGGCCAACGGCCTCGCGGCGGCGCAGAAGGGCTTCCAGAGCTTCGCGAAGGAGACCAAGCCGGTCATCGAGAACCAGCTCAGCCCGTTCACGAAGGCCGCGCAGCCGACGGTCTCCGCGCTGCGGCCCGCCGCCGCGAACCTCGCCACGGCGCTGCCGGGTCTGGGTCAGTCGCTGAGCGTCCTCAACACGCTCTTCAACGAGCTCGCATACGAGCCGACGAGCGGCCCGACCAAGGGCAAGGGCTACCTGTACTGGCTCGGCTGGCTGAACCACGAGGGCGCCTCGATCTTCGGCTCGCAGGACGCGCACGGCCCGACCCGTCGCGGCCTCGTCTACGGCAACTGCTCGTCGCTCGCGACGCTCGAGGCGATCGGCAAGGTCAACCCCGTGCTCGGCACGCTCGCCGCGCTGCTGAACGCCCCGACGACCGCGCAGGTCTGCGGGACGGGCGCCGGGGCGGCCGCCGCCAAGGCCGCAGTCGCCCGCGTCCGCTCGCACAGCGCCGAGATCGCCAGGGCCCAGGCCGCCGGCCTCGGGGCCACGCCCCCCGCGACGACCACGACGGGCACGGGCGCGCCCGCGACGGCGCCGGTCAGCTCGGCGACACCGGCGGCGCCGGCGAAGGCGGCAGGGGGATAGATGCAGAAGCAGGCCCCCAGCGTCGGCCGCATCCTCACGATGGTGCTGTTCGCGCTCTCGTGCTTCGGCCTGCTCCTGTTCCTCTGGGTGGCCTTCGGCGGCTCCACGCCGCTGCGCGCCAAGGGCTACCGCGTCGTGATCCCCTTCAAGCAGGCCGGCCAGCTCGCGCAGGAGGCCGACGTGCGCATCTCGGGCGTCTCGGTCGGCAAGGTCAAGTCGATCGTCGCCAACCCGCACACCGGCAACTCGGACGTCACGATCGAGCTGCAGCCCAAGTACGCGCCCGTCAAGCGCGACTCGCGCGTCATGCTGCGCGCCAAGACGCTGCTCGGGGAGACATACGTCGAGCTGACGCCCGGCCGCCCGAACACGCCGGCGGTCCCCGACGGCGGACGCCTCGCACCGGGTGTGGTCGCGCCGACGGTCCAGCTGGACGAGATCACGCGGGCGTTCGACGCCAGGACGCGCGCGGCGTTCGGCGTCTGGCAGATCGAGCAGGCGCTGGCGGTGACCGGTCGCGGGCGCGACATCAACGACTCGATCGCCCTGCTCGATCCGCTGGAGGAGCAGGCGACCGCGCTGACCAAGGTCCTGAATCGCGACCCCCCGGCGCTGACCCGCCTGGTGCGCAACACGGGTGTCGTCTTCAGCGCGCTGAGCGCGCGTGACGGGCAGCTGCGCAGCCTGATCCAGAACGCGAACACGGTGTTCGCGACGACCGGGAAGCTCAACACGCAGCTGGCGGCCACGTTCGTCGCGCTGCCGACCTTCGAGAAGGAGTCGACGCTCACGCTGAACCGCCTCGTGCAGTTCGCGGACACGACGAACCCGCTGGTCAACGAGCTCAAGCCGGTCGCCCAGCAGCTGACGCCGACCGCGCAGGCGCTGCAGAAGCTGGCGCCCGATCTCAACGCGCTGTTCACGAACCTCGACCCCGCGATCAGCGCGTCGGTCAAGGGCCTGCCGGCCACCGACGCGTTCCTCAAGAGCGCGGCGCCGTTCTTCTCGGCGCTCGACCCGTCGCTGGCGCAGATCACCCCGCTGCTGCAGTTCGTCGGCGCCTACCCGAACGAGCTGACCTCGTTCATGGCGAACGTCACGGCCGCGACGAACGCGCAGGCGGCCTCGAACGGGCGCCAGGTGCGCTACCTGCGCACGACGAACCCGCTCAGCCCCGAGGCGCTGACGAGCTACCCGCAGCGCGTGAAGTCCAACCGCCCGAACCCGTACGTCTTCCCGCGCGCCTTCGACGCGCTGCCCGGCGGCATGATCCAGTTCAAGACGAACCAGTGCTCGATCGGGATCACGCCCTCGCTGGCTCCGGGCACCGCGGCGGCGATCGGCCAGACGCTGACGGACAACATCAACCTCTACGCGCTCGGCGGCGATCCGGCGAACGTGCCGGCCGTGCCATGCAGGCAGCAGAGCGACTTCAGCGCGTCCGGGAATACGACGCAGTACCCGCAGATTGCGGCCGGCACGAACCCGCCGCCGCTGAAGTTCGGTGTCGCCCCGTGATCGGCGCCTGACGCTCCCGGGCGGCGGTACGGTTCCCCCGATGCTCTCGCGGCTGCTCGGGCGGCTCATGGCCCTGGCGGCGCGCCGGCCGATCCCGGTCGCCGCGACCGTGCTCGTCCTCGCCGCCGTCGGCGCGGTCCTCGCGCTGCGCCTGGAGCCCAACGCGGACACGAGCACGCTCGTCGGCCGCTCCACCGCCGGCTTCGCCGCCACGGACACGCTGCACAAGCGCTTCGGCGACGACGCGATCTACATCCTCGTGGGGGAGCCGGTCTCGCGGGTCGTCCTGACGTCCGACCTGGACCAGGTGCTCGGCCTCGAAGGGTGCCTGGCCGGCAACGTCCCCGCCGGGCAGAAGCCCGCCGGCGGCGCCAACGGGCCGTGCGCGCGCCTGGCGGCGACGAAGCCGGCGAAGGTCGTCTTCGGGCCGGGGACGTTCCTCAACGAGGCCGTCGGGCAGATCTCCGACCAGCTCTCCGCGGCGACCTCGAAGCAGGCCACCGATTCGCGCCGGGCCGGTGACGCGGCGTACAAGCTCGCGCTGGCGCGCGGGCTGGGGAAGACCGCTGCCACGGCGTACGCCCAGCAGGCCGCCAAGCTCGTCCAGGCGAAGTTCACCGCCCAGCTCCTGCAGCTCGCGCTGCGCTACGGGCTGACGTCCGCACCCAGCCTCGACGACCCGCAGTTCATCTCGCGCCTGGTGTTCGACGACCGCCGGCCCGCAGGGACGCCGAAGGCGCGCTTCGCCTCGATCTTCCCCGGGGCCCAGGGCGCGCTGATCCAGGTGCGGCTGAAGGCCGGCATCGGCGAGCGCGCGCGGCGCGAGGCGATCGCGAACATCCGCGCGGCGACGCAGATGCAGAACTGGCGCCTGTCGGCCGGCAGCTACGCGGTCACGGGCGCGCCGGTCGTCGTGCAGGAGCTCTCGAGCGCGATCTCCCACTCGATCCTGATCCTGCTGATCGCAGCGGTCGTCGTGATGGCGCTGACGCTGCTGCTGGTCTTCCGCGCGCGGCTGCGCCTGATCCCGCTGCTCGTCGCGCTGGCCGCGGCGGGGCTGACGTTCGGCGTGATGGCGATCAGCGGCGTCGGGCTGACGATGGCCTCGATCGCGGTGATCCCGATCCTCATCGGGCTCGCGGTCGACTACGCCGTCCAGATCCAGTCGCGCATCCAGGAGGAGCCGGGGGAACTGGAGCCGAGCATCGCGCGGGTCGCGGTGCGCGGCGCGCCGACGATCGCGATCGCGGCCGCGGCGACCGCCGCGGGCTTTCTCGTGCTGGCGCTCTCGCCGGTGCCGATGGTCCGCGGCTTCGGGATCCTGCTCGTGGTCGGCATCGCGCTGGCCGTCGTGTGCGCGCTGACGCTCGGGGTCGCGGTGCAGTCCCTGGCGGCGCGCCGCGCGGCGCGGGCGACCGACCCGGGTGAGGATGCCGGCACGCTCGCCCGTGCGCGCGCCGCCGTCGAGGCGGCCTGGAACGGCGCGGGCGAGATCGTGACCGGATCGGCCGCGTGGGGGGCGGTCAGCCACGGCGTGCGCCGCGCGGGCGACGGCGCGCTGCGCGCGGCGATCGGGCGCCCCGGTCGCGTCCTCGCGATCGCGGCAGTCATCGCCGTCGCGGGCTGGGCGCTCGACACGCAGACCCGCGTGGAGTCCGACGTCCAGAAGCTCGTGCCGCAGAACCTGAACGCTCTGCACGATCTGAGGCGCCTGCAGGACATCAGCGGCGTCGGCGGCGAGGTCGACGTCGTCGTCGAGGGGCGCCGCGTGACGGACCCGGCGGTCGTCGCCTGGATGACCCGCTACCAGGCCAGGATCCTGCGGAAGCTGAAGTTCAGCGCGCAGCGCGGCTGCGGGCGCTCGGACGTCTGCCCGGCGTTCTCGTTGCCCGACCTCTTCACGACGAAGGCCTCGCTGGCCTCGCGGGCGCGCGTCGACGGCCTGCTCGACGCCGTCCCGACGTACTTCTCGCAGAGCGTCATCACGCCGGACCGGCGCACGGCGACGCTCGCCTTCGGGCTGCGGCTGATGCCGCTCGAGCGCCAGTTCCAGGTGCTGCGCACGATGCGCGCGGGGCTCGACCCGCCACCGGGCGTGACGGCCCGCCTGGCGGGCCTGCCGGTGCTCGCCGCGGAGGCCAACGACCGCCTCGCCTCGCCGCTGCGGCGCATCGAGACGCTGCTCGCCGGCCTGTTCGCCGTCGGCCTCGTGCTGCTGCTCGCGCTGCGCAACCTGCGCCGCGCGCTCGTGCCGCTCGTGCCGATCGTGCTGGCGACGGGCTGGTCGGCGCTCGTGCTGTTCCTGACGCGGATCCCGCTGAACCCGCTGTCGATCGTGCTCGGAGCGCTCGTCATCGCGATCGCGACGGAGTTCAGCGTCCTGCTCAGCGAGCGCTTTCGCGCCGAGCGCGAGGCCGGCCATGAGGTCGCCGAGGCGCTCCAGCGGACCTATCGCTCGACCGGTGTGGCGGTCCTGACCTCGGGCGTGACCGCGATCGCGGGCTTCGCCGTCCTGATCGTCTCGGACATCAGGATGCTGCGCGACTTCGGCTTCGTCACGGTGATCGACCTCGCGGTCGCACTGCTGGGCGTGCTGATCGTGCTCCCGGCCGTGCTCGTGCTCGCCGAGCGCGGCGCCCTCGTCCCGCGCCCCGTGCGGGCCCGCCGCCGCGGCGCCGCGCAGGTCGAGCGCGCACCCGCGGCGTGAGCGGCGGAGGCGACGGCCCGCTCGGCTTCGGCGACGGGCCGGGCGATGGGGACGAGGCGCGGGCGCCGGCGCCGCAGGCCGCGGCAGGCTCCGGCGCAGGTCGCCCCCCGCGCCCGAAGCTTCCCGGCGCCACCACCCGCGCGCGGCTGCCCGGCGTGATCCTGCTGCTGGCGGGCGTCGCGCTGCTCGTCGTCGTCGGCGTGAACACGCTGCGCACGCACGGCGTCTCCTCGACCGGTCCGCCGGTCGGGAAGATCGCGCCGCGGTTCGCAGCGCCGCTGGCGCTCGGCGGGCTGGAAGCCGATGTCAACGTCGCCCAGCATCCCGACCAGGGGGCGGCGGGCATGCGTCCGGCCTGCTCGGTGCGCGGCAGCGGGATCCTCAACTCGTGCGACCTGACGCGGTCGCGCCCGGCTGCGGTCGTGTTCTTCGCCTCCGGGCAGGACCGCTGCACCGGCGAGGTCGACGCGCTCGCTCGCGCCGGGCGCGCCGTCCCGGACGTCCGCCTCGCCGCCGTCGCCGTGCGCAGCGACCGCGACGCGCTCCGGCACGTGGTCACGAGCCACGGGTGGGCGTTCCCGGTCGCCTACGACCGCGACGGGGCGCTCGCGAACCTCTACGGCGTGGCGGTCTGCCCGCAGGTGACCTACATCCTGCCTGGAGGCGTCGTGGTGGCAACGACCGTCGGCGAGCTGGGCCAGGCGGCGCTCATCCGCAGGCTGACGGCGCTGGCCCGGGAGGCGCGCCGCAGGGAGGCGGCGGCGTGAGCGGCGAGCCTGCGCCGGATCCCCAGCTCGAGCCGGGCGAGGTCGCCGGCGAGCTCGCGGCGGAGTTCCCCGACCTGCACTGCACGAGCGTCGTCGTCGGCCTGTCGCGCGGTCGCCGCGACCCGGGCATCGCCGAGCGGCTGGCGGTCCTCGCCGACCGCTTCCGCGGGCGCCGAGCGGTCGAGCTGCGCCGTGAGCCCGTGCCCGCCGCCTACCGGGTCTTCTTCCGGCATGTCGGCCTGGACCCGGAGTCCCGGCGCACGCCGATCGAGGAGGCCGCGATCGTCCGGCTCGTCGAGGGCGGCTACCGCCAGGGAACGGTGCTGGACGACGCGCTGCTGCTCGCCCTGCTCGAGACGGGCGTGCCCGTCACGGCGCTCGATGCCGCGCGGATCGAGGGCGTCCCGGGTCTGCGCCTGACGGCGCGCGGCGAGCGCCTGGGCGGGTCGGCGATGCCCGCCGGGCGGATCGTGTTCGCGGACGCCCGCCGGCCGCTCGCCGAGCTGTTCGGCCAGGTCGCGGCCGACGCCGCACCCGGCCGCGCCACGACGCACCTGCGGCTCGTCGCCGTCCAGATCCCCGGTGTCCCCGCGATCCACGTCGAGGAGGCGCTGTGGACGTGCCAGGAGGCGCTGACTCTCGCGTGAACGCCCCTGCCGGGGGTAGACTGCGCGCTGTGGAGCGAGGTGCGATGCAGGAGCGGCTCGACGTGCGGATGGCCCGTCCGGTCGCGCCCTCGCGCCCGCAGCCGAGCGACGAGCTCGCCGCCCGCCGCGCCCTGCGGGCGCAGGTGGCGCTGCTCGAGCACCGGCTCGCCGCCGCCGTGGCCGCATCCTTCCCTGAGGGCGGGGTCGAGACGGCCGTGCCCGTCGCCTGCGGGCCGCGCGTGCTGACGCTCGGCGAGCTCGAGCGCCTGCGCGATGCGCTCGCCGGCCGCGTGGCCGACGCCCAGCGCGTGATCGCGCTGCGCGAGGACCGCCGCGAGCGCGCCCGGGTCCAGCTGGAGCGCATGCTGCTCGCGCCCGGCGACCACCGCTTCGTGCGCATCACCCAGCGCGAGCTCGGCGAGGGGGGCTGCGGCGCCTGGCACGTGCGTCCGCGGCTGGGGATCATCGGCATGCTGATGGGCTGGTGGCACGTCAAGCTCTCCTCGGGCTGCCCGTTAGCCACCTGACATGGGACGGCGCAGCCGCAAGCGCGGGGGAGGCCCCGCGTCGCGCTCCGGGCAGCGCGTCGAGGACGCGGCGTCGCCCGAGGCCCCGGCGACCCCTGTCCGGCAGGACGTCCACGAGCGCCCGCGGGCGCGCAAGGCGCCGCTCGAGGAGGCGCCGCGCCCTCCGTGGTACCCGGTCCCGCTGACCGAGATCTGCATCTTCCTGGGCCTGATGGTGCTCGGCGTCGCGATCCTGCGCGGCGGGGGCTCGCGCGGCATCCTGCTGGCCTTCGGCCTGGCGCTCGTCTTCCTCGCGACGCTCGAGCTCGCGCTGCGCGAGCACTTCGCCGGCTTCCGCTCGCACACCGCGCTGCTGGCGGCGCTCTGCGCGATGCTCGCCGCCGTGCCGCTCGCCGTCTTCGTCAAGCCGTCGAAGGCCGTCGTGCTGGTCGTCGCGGGCGTGGTCTTCTTCGCTGCGTTCCTGCTCTTCCGCGACCAGTTCCGCCGCCGCGCCGGCGGGATGAGCTGGCGCGCATAGACTTCCGCCCGTGACCGACCTGCCCCAGAGCCCGCCGCCGTTCGGCGAGGCGCCCGAGGCCGTGACGCCGCCGGTCGCGGCGACGCCGACGCGCAGGATGCGCATCACGGGTGTGCACCACGTGACGCTGATCAGCGCCGACCTCGCGCGCACGACCTCCTTCTACCGCGACGTCCTCGGC
This sequence comes from Solirubrobacteraceae bacterium, assembly GCA_017882425.1. Classification (GTDB taxonomy): domain Bacteria; phylum Actinomycetota; class Thermoleophilia; order Solirubrobacterales; family Solirubrobacteraceae; genus F1-60-MAGs163. The sequence continues at coordinate 15,437 of JADGPM010000147.1, read as the reverse complement.
ATGGCGCTGGTGCGCGAGAGCGCCAACGACGACGATCCGGGCGCGCGGCACTTCTGGTTCTCGACGGATGCGGGCGACCCGTCGGCGCCGGGGACGATCCTGTCGTTCCTGGAGTACCCCGCGATGGGCCCGGGGACACAGGGCACGGGGGCCACGCACCACCTGGCGCTCGGGGTGGGCTCGATCGACGAGGTCGGCGCCTGGCGCGACTACCTGCGCTCACGCGACGTGCCGACCACCGAGGTCTTCGACCGCGGCGGCCTGACCTCGATCTACCTGCGCGATCCCGACGGCCACATCCTCGAGATCGTCGCCCCCACCACCTGACCACACGGCCCCCGCGCCGGCGCGCGGGGGCCGCCCGGGTCAGGCTCCGGCGACGGCGAACGCCGGGGTGAGCGCCTCGGCGCTCCGGTGCGCGACGGCGACCTGCTCGCGGAGCAGCCCGGCCACGGCGTGACGCTGGCGGTCGGTCATCGAGCCGATCGTCTTGCTCTCGGAGATCGGGATCGACTGCAGGAACCGCCGGCAGCGCGTCTGGCCCCAGCGGCGCTGGCTGGTCAGCAGGTCGGCGACCGTCATCGACTCCGCCTCCCAGGGCGATCGCACGATGACGTCGGCGGCGCAGATCTCCCCGGCGGCGATGCGCCGCTTCAACTCGGCGCGTGCGAGCCTCACGGCGTTCGCCCGCTCGAGCGCCTGCAGATGCTGCGGCGCAGGGAACATCGTCGCTCCTGGCGTCATGAATCCTCCTTCCGCCCGGGTGGGCGGCCTCCTCAGATGTATGGACAGTGAACCGGCGTACGTCAGCTCTCGGGTTCCTCCGGAGCGGATCTGGACCGTCCGATCAGGTCTCCCCACGGGACCTGTCGTCTGAGAACCTCCCTCACTCCCCGAGCGCTTGCCGGCGCGGTCAGGAACCTATGCAACGGCCCGCTGGGAGGTCAACGCCCGCGACCGCGGAAGTCCCGCTCGGAGCGCGCGTTTCGTGATTGGGCCGCGCGCGCTCCAGAAGGCCTTCCACACGACCTTCTCATTCGGCCGCGCGGGCGGCCGGCGCGTGCAGCTCGCCGGGGCCCGGCAGCGGACCGTGATCAGCCTCGAACGAGCGCTTGACCATCGCGAACGCCTCCAGCGCCCGGTCGATCGTCGCGCGGTCGTGCGTGGCCATCACGCTGGTGCGCAGCAGGGCGCCCCCGGGCGGGACGGCCGGGTGCAGCGCGGTGTTGACGAAGACGCCGGCGTCGTAGAGCGCGCGCCAGAGCAGCACGGCCCTCCAGTCGTCGCCGACGAGGATCGGGACGATCGGCGTGACGATCGTGCCGTCGAGCACGCCGGGGGCGTCGAGCTGCGCGCTGGAGTCGAGGTGCTGGGCCTGCACCACGGCGAAGCCCAGGCCCTCGAGGCCGTCGCGCAGGTAGCGCGCGTTGTCGAGCACCGCGGCCAGCAGGTCGTGGCCCTCATCGGAGCGCAGGACGCGCAGCGCGGCGAGCGCGGCGCCGACGGCTGCCGGCACGCCGGATGCGGTGAAGAGGTAGGCGCGCGACTGGACGCGCAGGTAGTCGATGACGTCCGCGTCACCGGCGACGAAACCCCCGCAGGCGGCCAGCGACTTCGAGAAGGTCCCGACGCGCAGATCGACGCGGCCCTCGACGCCGAGCAGCTCCGCGGTGCCGGCGCCGCGGCGGCCCAGCACGCCGGCGCCGTGCGCCTCGTCGACCATCAGGCGCGCGCCGTAGCGCGCGCACAGGTCGGCGATCTCGTGCAGCGGCGCGATGTCGCCCTCCATCGAGAAGACGCCGTCGACGACGACCAGGACGCCACCTCCATCGGTCTGGGCGCGCACGAGCGACTTCTCGAGCTTCTCCAGGCGGTTGTGGCGGAACGGGCGCAGCTTGGCGCGCGAGAGCAGGCAGCCGTCGAGGATGCTCGCGTGGTCGCCGGAGTCGACGATCACCGTGTCGCCCGGCCCGAGGATCGTGCCGAGCGTGCCGAGGTTCGCCTGGTGACCGGTCGTGAACACGAGCGCGTCGTCGGCGCCCATCCACTCGGCGATCTCGCGCTCGAGGTCCAGGTGCAGCGGGATCGTCCCGTTCAGCAGCCGCGAGCCGGTGAGCCCGGTCCCGTAGCGCATGAGCGCGTCGTGGGCGCCCTGCACGACACGCTCGTCGGCGGTGAGGCCGAGGTAGTTGTTCGACCCGAGCATGATCCGCTCGGCGCCCTCCATCTCGACGACCGGGCGCGCCGGCCCGTCGAGGATGCGGAAGTAGGGCAGGACGTCCGCCTCGCGCGCCGCGCGGAGCTGCTCCTCGCGGTCGTGGCCCCGGGCCTTGGCGAAGACGTCGACGTGGGTCTGAGACATATAAGGTGGCCCGCTGTGAGTGTCGAAGTCAGGCCGGTGAGCAGCAGACGCGGATTGCGGGAGTTCATCGACCTGCAGTACCGGCTGCATGCTAGCTCGCCCCAGTGGGTGCCCCCGCTGCGGCTCGAGCGCTGGTTCTTCCTCAACCCGCGGCTGAACGCCTACTACAAGCACGCCGATGTGCAGCTGTTCCTGGCGTACCGCGACGGTCGCCCGGTCGGCCGCGTGAGCGCGCAGATCGATCGCAACTACAACGCGCACCACGGCTCACGCTGGGGCAACTGGGGCTTCTTCGAGCTCGAGAACGACCAGGAGGTCGCCGACGCGCTGCTCGCCGCCGCCGAGGCGTGGCTGCGCGAGCGCGGCTGCGACCGGATGGTCGGCCCGATGGATTTCGCCGTCAACGACGAGAGCGGGATCGTCGTCGAGGGCTTCGACCGCGCCCCGATGATCCGCCAGCCGTGGCAGCCGCCGTACTACCAGCAGCTCTGCGAGGCCGCCGGCCTGGAGAAGGCCATGGACCTCTTCATGTGGGAGCTGATGATCAACGACCGCGCGAACATGCTCCCGGTGATCGAGGAGCTCGCCGCGAAGGTCGAACCCGACCACGGCATCCGCCTGCGGCACATGACGCGCCGCTCGCTGCGCAAGGACCTGGACCGCTTCGCCGAGATCTACAACCAGGCCTGGTCGCACAACTGGGGCTTCGTGCCGTACACGAAGGCCGACCTCGACGCCTACGCGCAGGAGCTTCAGCTGGTCTTCGACCCGCAGTGGTTCATGGTCGCCGAGCGCATCAGCGACGGAGCGACGGTCGGGGTCGCGATCACGGTGCCGGACGTCAACCAGGTGCTGCGCCGCATGAACGGCAAGCTCCTGCCGATGGGCTGGTGGCTGTTCCTGCGCAAGCGCAGGGTGATCGACCGCTGCCGCGTGGGCTTCCTGGGCGTCAAGCCGGAGTTCCAGCACACCGGCGTCGCCGCGAAGCTCTACGTCGAGCACTTCGACATGGCCGAGATCGGACCGATCCGCGGCGGGGAGATGGGCTGGATCCTCGAGACGAACACCGCGATGAACCGCGGGATGGAGGCCATGGGCGGCCGCATCGTCAAGCGCTACCGGATGTACGAACGGCGCTTCGAGGCGGACGCGGCCCCGGCCTGGCCGGCCGACGCGAAGGTGTGGGAGCCGCGCCGCGAGGACCACGATGTCTTCGCCCACGAGTAGCATCGCGGAAGCGATGAGCGACGCCCAGAGCCTGCAGCAGATCGAGGTCATCGAGGAGGTCGACGCGGTCGTCGTCACCGACACCCGTGCCGTCCCGGCCCAGCGCACCGCCGGGCAGCTCGCCGCGAGCCCGGCGGCGCTCGCCACGACCTCGTTCGTCGCGGGCATCGCGACCGCGGCGATCATCGCCCACCGGCGGGCCAATCGCGGCTCCCGGCGGCTGGCGAAGAGGACGGGCCGCGCGCGCGGGCTGGACATCACCGCCTCGCGCTCGTTCCTCGTCGACGTCCACCTCCTGAACCGCGACTGATGCACCGTGTCGAGCGGGAGGTCCGGCCGCCGTGGCCGTTCCGCCTGCCGCGCGCGGGCCCCGACGGCGTCGCGCGGCGTGAGGGCGCGGTGCTCGAGCGACTCGTCCACGTCGAGGGCCGTGCCGTGCACGTCCGCGCCGCCCAGCCGCAGGCCACCCGCGTCCTGCTCGTCGCGCGCGCCGATGAGGAGGATGTCGCGCAGGAGGCGATCACGCGGATGCGCTTCGCGCTGGCGGTCGACGACGACCTGCGCCCGTTCCACGAGGCGTTCCGCGACGACCCGCTGATCGGCCGCTCGGTGCGGGCGCGCCCGGAGCTGCGCATCTCGCGGCGCCCGGAGCCCTTCGAGGCGCTCGCCTGGGCGATCTGCGAGCAGCTGATCGAGTTCCGCGAGGCGCTGGCGATCGAGCGCCGGATGCTCGCGCGGATGGGCAGGTCCTGCCCGTGCTGCGGACTGTGCGACCTGCCCGCTGCGCAGACGCTCGCCGCTGCCGCGCCGGCCGAGCTGGAGGCGCTCGGGCTCAGCGCGGGCCGCGCGGTGGCCCTGCGCCGCGCCGCCCGCGAGGTCGCGAGCGGGCGCGTCGACCTGCGCGACGCGGACCACGAACGCGGGTGGGCGCGCCTGCGCGCGATCCCCGGCGTGGGCCAATGGACCGTCGACGTCCTCGCCCTGCACGGCCAGGGCCGCATGGACCGGCTCCCGGCGGGCGACCTCTCCTACCTGCGCTTCGCAGGGCGCCGGCTGCACGACGACCCGCGGGCGCGTGCGAGCGAGGCGCAGGTGCGCGAGCTGTTTGAGCCCTACGGGCGCTGGGCGGGCCTGGCCGGCGCGCACGCGCTCGGGGTGATCCCCGGGGGCGGGACGCTGCGCGCCACGCCCCCGTCCGCGCTCACCCCGACGTCGCGCCGTCCTGCCCGACGCCCTGCCCGGGCAGGAACTCGTTCGTCAGCGCCTGGCCCACGTTGGCGGGCTGCGTGAGCAGGTCGTTGCGCTCCATCCAGTCCTTGTAGGCGTTCCACTCGGCGGGGTCCTGCCAGCCGAAGGGGTCCTTCGGGTCCTGGGGGAAGAGCGCCGGCAGCGTCGCCCTGACCGTCGCGGTGGCGTACGGGCGCTTGATGTCCGGCGCCGCGGCCACGAGCGCGGAGGCGGCGGCCGCCGGATCGGCGCGCGCCGCGCGGGTGCCGCGCTGCAGCGCCTGCAGGAAGCGGCGAATCAGCGCACCGTGACGCTCGACGGTGTCGATCCGCGCGACGAGCACGAGCTCGTCGTAGGTCGGCACGCCGACGCGGTCGACCGGCAGGATGCGCGGGCGCCTGTGCTGGAGCGCGAGCTGGACGCCCTCGATGTTCCAGAACGCGCCGAGCGTGGCGTCGACACGACCGCTGAGCATCGCGGGGACGAGGTTGAAGCCGACGTTGACGCGCTTGACGGAGCCCGGGTCGACCCCGGCGGTCTGCAGGATCTCGTCGAGATAGGCGTCCTGGTAGGGGATGCCCGCCGTGCCGACGCGCTTGCCGGCCAGCGTCTTCGGTGAGACCGGCCGTCCGTTGACGCTCATCAGGGACGTCAGCGGCTCGGTCGCGACGGCCCCGACGCTGAGGATCCGCGCGCCCTTGTCGCGTGCGAGCAGCACCTCGGGCTCGTAGGAGATCGCCAGGTCGGCCTTCCCGGCGATGAGCAGCTTCAGCGGGGCGGAGGGGTCCGAGGGCGTCTGGATCTGGACGTTGAGCCCGGCCTTGCGGAAGTCGCCGCGGGCACGCGCGGAGTAGATCCCGACGTGGTCGGCGTTCGGCAGGTAGTCCAGCACGAGGCGCAGGTCGCTCGTCGCCGGGGCGCCCGTGTTCTCGTGCTTGGCGCCGCACGCGGCGAGCGCGAGGCTCGCGATGAGCGCGAGGCCGAGGGGCAGGGCGGTACGGCGGGTCATCGACGACTCCATTCGGTGTCACGGCGCGCCCACGGCACGAGCACGCGCTCGGCGAGGGTCAGGAGGAGGAAGAGGAGGACGGCGAAGGCTGCCAGGAGCACGACGGCGGCGTAGGCGCGTGCCGTCTCCAGCTGGGGGATCGCCTGGAGGATGACGTTTCCCAGGCCCGCGCTGGACCCCGCGTACTCGGCGAAGACGGCGCCGATCACCGCGATGGCGACGGCGATCTTCGCGCCGCTGAGCGCGCCGGGCAGGGCGGCGGGCGCCTCGACCCAGCGGAACTCCTGCCAGCGCGTGGCGTCGAGCGTGTGCAGCAGCTTGCGCTGCTCCGGATCGACCGCGGCCAGCGCGTCGAGCGTCGTGACGACGACCGGGAAGAAGCAGACCAGCGCGATGATCGCGAGCTTCGGCGCGATCCCGAAGCCGAACCAGACGACGAGCAGCGGCGCGATGATCACGATCGGCACGGCCTGCGAGCCCACCAGCAGCGGGTAGAGCACGCGTCGCAGGGTGGGCGAGAGGTGGATCACGATCGCCAGCAGCGCCCCGGCGGCGAGCGCCAGGAGGATGCCCAGGCCGATCTCCTGCGCGGTGACGAGCAGGTTGTGCCACAGCAGGCCGCGGTCGTCCCACAGCGCCGTCGCCACCTGGGTGGGAGCGGGCAGGATGAACGCGTCGACGTGGCCCAGGCGCGCGTAGGCCTCCCAGCCGCCGATCAGCACCAGCAGGATGAGCAGCGCCGCGATCATGCGCCGAGTGCCTGCAGCGCCCGCTCGCGCAGGGCGACGATCGCCGCGTCGGTCCCGCGTCGCGGACGGGGGAGGGGGACCTCCAGGACGGCGGCCACGCGCGCCGGGCGCGGCGTCAGCACGACGATCCGGTCGGCGAGCACGGCGGCCTCCTCGACGTCGTGGGTGACGAGCAGCGTGGTGCGCGGCTCGCGCGCGAGCGCCGCGCCGAGCCAGTCGCGCATCTCGGCCCGCGTCAGCGCGTCGAGCGCGCCGAACGGCTCGTCGAGGCACAGCACGGGCTTGCCGGAGAGCAGCGTGCGCAGGAACGCGACGCGCTGGCGCATGCCACCGGAGAGCTCGTAGGGCCGCGCGCGCTCGAAGCCGTCCAGGCCGAACGCGGCGAACAGCGGGCTCGCGGCGTCGCGCGCCGCCTCACGGCCCGCACCGTGGATGCGCAGCGCCAGCGCGGCGTTGTCGAGCGCGTCGAGCCATGGAAGCAGCAGGTCGCGCTGGGGCATCAGGACCGCGGGCGCGCTGGTCAGCGTCCCCGCGTCCGGGGTCAGGAGGCCGCAGACGAGCTCGAGCAGCGTGGTCTTCCCGCAGCCGCTGGGCCCGACGAGCGCGACGATCTCGCACCCTGAGACCGACAGCGAGACGCCGTCGACGGCGCTGACGGGCGCGGCGCCGCGCCCGCGGCCGGGATGCGCGAAGCGCACGTCGTCCAGCTCGACGCCCCGGTGGTCCTCCGCTGTGGTCCGAGGCTCCCGATCTGAGGCCTCGAGCCTCGTCGTCATCGCTCCCTCCGCGGGCATTACCCCACAGGTTCGAAGGGTCAGCGCCGGGATCGTGTGCGCTATCTCAGCCGGCGTCCGCCAGCCCCCCTGGTTGAACAGGTACCGCGAGCGATACTACCCCGCCGCCTCAGCTCGGATGCCTGGCCACCTGCACGTCGTAGCGGACGTCGGTGCCCTTGACGGACGTGACGGTGAGCGTCACGGCGTACGGCCTGCCGCTCAGCTGGGTGCTGCACTGCAGCGTGGCGCCGACCTTCGCGTCCAGGTTGCCGGGGCAGGTGATCGGCGGGGCCTGCCTGCCGACCGCGGCCGAGAGCTGCTTGCGCGCGTTCACCTCGACCTGCTTCCGGGGCACCGACGGGGCCTTGTCGCCGGCGACGGTCACCGACGCCGAGGCGCCACAGCCGCTGAGGATCCCTGCACAGACGGCGAGGGAGGCGGCGGTCCGGAGAGCGTTCTGGAGCATCGGGGCATCGTACGAAAGGCCACGGCCGCCGCCACTCGATAAAGCGGACCATAGGACTCTCTAAAAGTACATATGTACCGCAACCTTCCGCGCCCGGCGGTGTCGTTGTGGATGGACGTCGCACAGGTATCCCACGCAACGCCGGCCTCGGCCCGGGCCGGCTGCGCGAGTGACGTTCAGTGGCCCTGGCGGATCGGCGTCTCGAGATCCGCCTGACAGCACGAGACAGGAGCGCTCCGCCCACCTCCGTGTGGCGGGAGGCCGCTGCTGCGCCCACCCGTTCCCGGTCCAGGGCGGAGGCGCGGCGGGGCGCTCGCTCGTGGGTGTGCTCAGAGGCGCGCCGTGTCGCGACGGTAGGCGCGCGCGGCGAGGATCGTCATCACGACGGCCCAGGCGGTCATGATCGTCCAACCGCGCGCGCCCCAGCCGCTGCCCCCGAGCGCCACATGGCTCGCCTGGACGAGCCAGTAGGAGGGCATCGCCTGGGAGATGTCGTGGAGCGGGCCGCTGGCGGCGATCGGGAACCACGTGCCGCCGAGGATCGCGAGCAGCGCCGTTACCCCGCCGATCACCGGGCCGATCGAGTCGACGGTGAGCAGGTGCCCGATGAGGATCCCGGCCGCCGCGAACGGGATCAGCCCGACGAGGATCAGCCCGCTCATGCTCAGCCACTCCGAGAGCGACAGCCTGACCCCAAGGATCGTCCCGGACACGAACAGCAGCGCCATGCTCGTCAGCGCCAGGAGATAGCCGGTCAGGACCTTCGCGCGCAGGTACTGCCGCGCGGTGAGCGGCGTGATCCGCAGCTGGCGGTTCCAGCCGACGGCGCGCTCGCCGGCGATCCGCGCGCCGCTGGAGAGCATCGCCGTCATCGTCCCGAACGCCGCAAGCCCGACCATGAAGTACAGGGGCGCCGAGATCCCGGTGCCGCCGATGTCGGTCTCGTGGCGGTTGGGCGCGGCGATGAGGAAGTAGAGCGCGAGCGGGAAGCCCAGCGAGAAGATGAAGAACCGGCGGTTGCGGAAGGTGCGCAGGATCTCGAAGCGGGTGTACGTCGCGACCTTCATGGGACGGGGGTCTGGCCGGGCCGGTCCGTCGCAGTCAGCTGCAGGAACGCCTCCTCCAGCCCGGCGCCGGTGATCTCGATGTCCCGCGCGCCGGGGTGGGCCGCGAGCAGTGCGCGGATCGCGACGTCCGAATCCGAGCAGACGAGCACGATCGCCTCGCCGCGCAGGTCGGCGCTGCTCACGCCGGCCAGCGCGGCCAGCGCCTCGCGGTCGGCGCCGGGGAGCGTGGCGCGGATCGTGCGCGAGCCGACCATCCCCTTGATCTCGGTCGGCGGGCCGTCCGCGACGACCTGGCCGGAGGCCATCAGCACGACGCGATCGGCGAAGGCGTCCGCCTCCTCGAGGTAGTGCGTCGCGAAGATGACCGTCGTGCCGCGGGCTGCGAACTCGCGCATCGTCGCCCAGAACGCGTTCCGGCTCTCGACGTCCATCGCGACCGTCGGCTCGTCCAGGACGAGCACGTCGGGATCGCTGACCAGCGCGATCGCGAAGCGCACGCGCTGCGTCTCGCCGCCGGAGAGCCGTTGGGTGCGGCGTTCGGCGAGCTCCCCGATGCCGGTGACGTCGAGCACCTCGTCGATCCCCATCGGCCGCGGGTAGAGCGAGCCTGCCATCGCGACGATCTCGCGCACGCTCAGGTCGTGGATCAGCGCGCCCGTCTGGAGCATCGCGCCGATCGCGCCGCGGTCGACGGCATCGCCCGGTGTCATCCCGAACAGCGAGACCTTCCCGCGGTCGGGCGCCGCGAGGCCGAGCAGCATGTCGATCGTCGTCGACTTGCCGGCGCCGTTGGGCCCGAGCAGCGCGACGGTCTCGCCGCGGGCGATCGCGACGTCGACGCCGCGGACGGCGTGCAGCGGGCCGCGCGGCGTGGCGAACGACTTCTCGAGACCCGCGAGGCGGATCTCGTCACCCTGCGCAACGTGGCCGGCGACGTTGGTCACGCCGCGCAGCATGTCGTGTGCGAAGGCTCAGGTCCACGGCGCCGGCGTCGAAGGCGCGCCGTGGACCGCGTGCTTCGCGGTCGGCCCGGCCGCCATGCCGGGTTCGCGGTGCTCTCAACCCGCCGGAACACCGTCCGCCGCGGCGCGCAGCGCTGCGACGTCGAGCTTGCGCATCTTGAGCATCGCCTGCATCGCGCGCTCTGCGCGCTTCGGATCCGGATCGCCGAAGACCTCGGCCATCCCGGTCGGCACGACCTGCCAGGACAGGCCGAACCGATCCTTCAGCCAGCCGCACTGACCCTCCGAGCCGCCCTCGGTGAGGCGGTCCCAGTAGTGGTCGACCTCCTCCTGGTCGGCGCAGGTGATCTGGAACGAGACGGCCTCGTCGAAGGTGAACTGCGGGCCGCCGTTGATGCCGACGAACGTCTGGCCGTCGAGCTCGAACTCGACCGTCATGACCGTGCCGGCCGGTCGCGGCCCGGCCTCGGTGTAGCGGGCGACGTTGACGATGCGCGAGTTCCTGAAGACGGAGATGTAGAAGTTCGCGGCCTCCTCGGCCTCGGTGTCGAACCACAGGTTCGGGGTGATCTTCTGCGGCATGGGGGTGCGTCCTCTCGTCCGGCGGGGAGCGGGCCCCGCGAGGGGCAGTGCGGGTGTAGACGGCCCGCGGGCTGCGAACTCATCGCAACCTACCCCGCGGTGACCCGGGACGGATCTCGGTCACACTGTCGCGATGCGGCTGCCCGCCCGTCTGGACGTGCTCGACGAGCGGCCGTTCCGCCATGTGTTCGGCGCGCAGGTCGTCTCGCTCTTCGGCGACGGGATCGTCCCGGTCGCACTGGCGTTCGCGATCCTCGACCTGACGGGTTCGGCGACCGATCTGGGACTCGTCCTCGCCGCGCGGACGGTGTCGATGGTGGGCTGCCTGCTGCTCGGCGGCGTCGTCGCCGATCGCCTCTCGCGAATGCGCGTGATGATCGCCGCCGATGTCGTGCGACTCGTCAGCCAGGCGCTGCTCGGCGTGCTGCTCGTCACGGGCAGGGCCCAGCTGTGGCAGCTGATCGCGCTGCAGGCGGTGCTCGGCGGGGCCTCGGGGTTCTTCAACCCGGCCTCCAGCGGCGTCATCCCGCTGGTCGTCGGCCGTCACCGCCTGCAGGAGGCCAACGCGCTGCGTGGCGTGGCGCTGGCGGCGGGCGGGGTCGCCGGGCCGGCGGTCGCCGGGGTGCTCGTGGCGACGATCGGTGCCGGCGAGGCGCTGCTGGCCGACGCGGCGACCTACGCGGTCAGCGCGTTGCTGCTGGCCACGGTGCACGTCGCGGACGCGCTCCACGAACCAGGGGACCACGCGACCTTCCTCGGGGATCTGCGCGACGGCTGGAGGGAGGTCACGTCGCGCACGTGGGTGTGGTCGATCATCCTCGTCTCCTCGCTCGTCAACATGCTCGGCGCGTCGTTCTACGTGCTCGGGCCCGTCGTCGCGCGCGACGCCCTCGGTGGAGCCGGGGCGTGGGCGGTGATCCTCGTCGGTTGCGGGGTGGGGCAGGTGGTCGGCGCGATCGCCGCGCTGCGGGTGCGTCCGCGACGCCCGCTCCTGGCGGCGGTGCTCGCGGCCGAACTCGGCGCCGTTCCGCTGCTGCTGCTCGCCGGTGAGGCGTCATTGGTCTCGATCGTCGCGGTCGGTGTGCTGGCCGGCATCGGCGGAATGCTGTTCAACACGCTCTGGGAGACGACGGTGCAGCGCGAGGTCCCCGTGGAGGCGCTGTCGCGGGTCAGCGCCTACGACTGGTTCGGCTCGCTCACACTGGCGCCGATCGGCCTGCTGATCGTCGGCCCGCTGTCCGCGGCGATCGGGGTGAGCGCCACGCTGTGGGCCACCGGCGCGCTGGAGCTCGCGTGCGCGTCGGCGCTGCTGCTCGTGGGCGACGTGCGCACGCTGCGCGCGCCGAGCTGACCGGGCCGGAGCCTCACGAGGTCCCGGCCGACCGCGTGCGCCGCGACGGCCGCCTGTTCGCCGAGATGCCGGCGGGGATCCGGCAGATCGCAGAGCAGCGCACCGTCGTCGGGCCCGCTCCACTACGCTCGCGGGGATGTCCGCAACGCCCGTCGCCGTCGTCACCGACTCCACGCACTACCTCCCGCGTGAGCTCGTCGCGAGCCGCGGAATCCATGTCGTGAGTCTCTACGTCAACCAGGGTGGCGTGATCACCAAGGAGTCGGAGATGCCCGACTTCGACGCGTTCTACGACGGGCTGCGCACTGAGGCGAAGCTGCCGACGACGTCGCAGCCGTCGATCGGCGACTTCATCGAGGTCTACGAGCCGCTCGCCGCGGCCGGGCAGGACATCGTCTCGATCCACCTGTCCGGCGGCGTGTCGGGCACCGTGGAGTCGGCGCGACAGGCGGCCGCCGAGCTGGGCGCGCGGTGTCGCATCGAGGTCGTGGACTCGCTCAGCACCGCCGGCGGCCTGGCCATGGTGGTGCTCGCTGCGCAGGCCGCGGCCGACGGAGGTGCCGGGGTCGAGCTCGTGGCCGAGCGCGCCCGCGAAGCGCTGGAGCAGATGAAGATCTGGTTCTCCGTCGACACGCTCGAGTACTTCCAGCGCGGGGGGCGGATCGGGCGGGCCCAGGCGTGGATCGGCGGAGCACTCAGCGTGAAGCCCATCCTCTCGTTCTCCGACGGCACGCTGCAGCCGATCGAACGCGTACGCACGAGGCGCCGCGCCGTCGAGCGGATGCTCGACCACCTGCGCGCGCGACAGGCCGACGGCGCGACCGCCTGGGTGGTCCAGCACATCCAGTCACCGGACTACGCGGCCAAGCTCGTCGAGGGCGGGCGCGAGATCTTCGGCACCGAGCCGCTGCTGGTCACCGAGGTCGGCCCCGTCCTGGGCACCTACGCAGGGCCCGGGATGCTCGGCGTCGGCGGCATCCCGCCGAGCCTGTTGCAGAAGCGGCGCCAGTGACGACGAGCACCCCGTGGGCTGCGGGATCGACGCGGGCGGCTGTACGCTGGCGCTGTGGAACCTGACCGCGCACGCCGGCTGCTTGCGATCGAACGGGAGCGGATCGAGCGGGCGATCGCCGACGTCGCCCCTGGAGCGCCCGATCGAGCTCACGACGAGCCGGGCGATGCAGGCTCTGAGGAGCTCTACCAGGACGAGTTCGACGCAGGCCGCGCACGGGACCTGCACGAGCAGCTCGCCGCGCTCGAGCGCGCCGAGGCACGGCTCGCCGACGGGACGTACGGACGCTCGATCGTGAGCGGCACACCGATCCCGGACGACCGGCTCGAGGCACTGCCGACCGCTGAACGCACGATCGAGGAGCAGCGTGAAGGCCTGACCTGAGCCCTCGCGGAGCCGGAAGCAGCAGGACTCGGGTTTCCCCGGCGGTCGGCGGGTAGTTCGCCGGGATGGTGTCCGGTGTGAGCGGGCGTAGCGTGTCGTGGTCCATCGAGCACAGGAGCGGTTGGTCATGCGCGTGGTCAGGCAGAGCCCGGCGATGGTGGTTGTGCTCCTCGCGCTGGTCACAGGCGGCCTCGTCGCCTCCGGCGCGGGGATCGGTGCACCGGCGGCCGCCGTCCCGGCGGCCTCCGCGGCTCGGACCTACACGCAGATCGCCGCCGGCGACGGCCACACGTGTGCGCTGACACGGGCCGGGAAGGTGGTGTGCCGGGGCTACAACGCCTACGGCCAGACGCGCGTCCCGACGGGCGTCTACACCGCGATCACGGCCGGCGAGGGGTCGACGTGCGCGCTGACGCGAGCACGGACGGCGCGCTGCTGGGGCAGGTTCCGTCCATTTCGAGAGAAGCGCGTTCCGGCGGGAAGCGTGCAGATCGACGAAGGCGGCGGCGTCGCCTGCGTGCTGAACCGCACCGGGAAGGCCATCTGCTTGTCAGACACGAAGGGAGCGCGCACGCGTGTTCCCGCCGGCCGCTACAGGCAGGTCATCGTCGGCGACGGCTACGCGTGCACGCTCAGCCGAGCGGGGAAGGTCAGCTGCTGGAACCTGCGCTCCGGGCCGACAGCGGTAGCGCAAGGCGCCCCGCAGGGCACGTTCACGCAGATCAGCGGCCACTTCTCGACAGCGTGCGCGCTGGCCCGTGGCGGAAAGGCGGTCTGCTGGGGCGATGACTCCTTCGGGCAGACGAGCGTCCCTCCCGGCACCTACGCACAGGTCAGCGCCGGGGGCACCAACGCGTGTGCGCTGACACGGACCGGGAAGGTGGTCTGCTGGGGACCTCGCAACGCCGCCGCAGTGCGGGAGGTTCCGAGCGGAACGTTCGCGCGGATCACCTCCGGCAAGTACCACGCGTGCGCGCTGACCCGCGGCGGGAGAGCCGTCTGCTGGGGGAGCGGCTTCGACCCTCACACGCCGTTCTGAACGGACCTGGGACGAGGCGACTTCTACGAGATCAAGAGCTGTCGTCGGCGGCCTCGAGCAGGCTCTTCAGCGTCGCGCATTGTCGTGTGAACTGGCGCTTGAGGGCATGCTGAAGGAGCGGTTCGGCGAGCCGCATCACTCCCGGAAGGTGCCCGTGCGGCTGAAGACGCATGAGCGTCCCCTGATCGGTCGGCTCGAACGTGATCAGCAGGTCGATGGGGGGACCTTCGATGACCTTCAGTGCGAGCGTCTCGTTGGGCGTGAACTCGGAGACCTCGACGACGGATTCCAGTTCCTTGCCACCGGGCGCGCGGTGGACTTCATGCAGTCGGGTGCCGAGCCCCAGCGGGCCGTCGCCCTCCTGGACGGCTGAGACGGTGTTCGTCTGCCAGTTGGCGAGCTGGTTCGGGTCGCTGACGTAGGCGAACACGTCGGTGACCGGTCGCTCGATGTGGGTGTCGATCGTGAACTCGATCATGGGTCGTGCCGCTCCTCGACGATGTTCCACCAGGTCTCAAAAGCCGCCTCCCGCCACTGCGGCCCCGTGTCCAGGCCCGCGAAGACGCGCGCGAGGAATGGACCCGCGAGCAGGTCGAGCGCGGCCTCGGCGTCGAGGTCGGTTCGCACATCTCCACGTCCCTGGCCACGCTCGATGAGCGCCTGGGCGATGGCGCGGCGCGGGAGCAGAATGCTGCGCCGGAAGGCCTCGATGAGCTCCGGGTGGCGCTGGTGCTCGGCGATCAGGCCGCCGATGAGACCCACATAGGCAGGCCCGTCGGCGGGGAACGCCTGCGCGACCGCCGCCAAGAGCTCGGCTCGCGTGTCGCCGAGGTCGGGCGGGTCCAGCTCGGGCAGCTGGCCGGCGACGACCGCTGTGACGAGCTCGGCCTTGTCGCGGAAGCGCCGATAGATCGCGGGCTTTCCGACTCCCGCGGTCGCCGCGATCGCCTCCATGCTCATGCCGGCAAACCCACGCTCGGACAGCAGCCTCGACGTCGCCGCCGCGATGGCTTGGTCGACGTCGGGGTCGCGCGGGCGGGCCACCCCTCGAGCGTAACGTTACGGTCCCGTAACGTCAACTTGTATCTCGAGCGTGCGAGACGTCGAGCGTTCGCTCGCCTGATCGCAACGGACGACGAGCAGCGCCGCCCTACGACGGGCGCGCCGAGTCCGGCGCGGTCAGCGCCTTCACGAAATCCTCCAGCTGGCTCGTGGTCCAGCACT